>JAIROD010000445.1 GCA_031257725.1 Planctomycetaceae bacterium
AATACGGAACAAGAATATTACTTTACATTTGACGGTCACGGCAGTACAAGAGTTTTAACGGATTTAGCGGGAATGATTGTACAAATTTATTCTTTCGACGCTTATGGTAACGCATTAGGCTTTGACCCGAAAGATGCTTTAACTGAATTTTTGTACAGCGGTGAACAGTTTGATTCTAAAATCGGACAAATTTATTTACGTGCAAGATATTACGATCCTGCAACTGGAAGATTTAATCGTCTTGACCCGTTCTTTGGAGATGTTAGCGATCCGAAGTCGTTACATAAATATACTTATACGCATGGTGATCCGGTTAATATGACCGACCCAAGCGGATTGTTTGGAGTTGGCGGGATTGGTGTTTCTATGTCTATTGGCAATGCAATGTCAGGTATGCGGGCTTATGCTGCTTATGGTGTACGAAAAGTTGCTTGCGGGGCAGTGAGTGGGGCATTAGTCGGAAGTATTATTGGCGCACTCATGGAAGCCTGTAAACAGGCTGATATGGTTGTCAATGGTAACAATTTTGATCCAACCGATACAACACTTAGCATTTTGATCAGTGCAATGGAAGGGGCGGCAAGTGGTATGGCGGATGGGGCAAAAGACGGTTTCAAAGAATGGGCATCACTCGGTTGGTCTGGAAAATACGATCAAATAAAAGCGATTTCAGAATTCGATAAAACTTTTAGCCAAATGGTAACATTGTTTTCGGAAGGAAAGTATTTCGAAGCGTCTTTTGTCGGAATTTCCACTTTAATTGATATTGGTTATGGTCCCAAGTTGAACAGTTTGTTCTGCTTTATTGATGATACTGTTGTTATGTTGGACAAGGGAGAAATCACGGAAGAGGAAGCGACAATTGCAATTACACAACAAATCGGATTGCTTAAACAAGAATATGGTGCTGTTATTGCGGTAATGCTTTGTATTGCAGTAACAGGTTTAATAATTCAATCGCGCCGGAATAAAAAACAAAACTTTGAAACAAAAAAGACTGATTCAAATAATGAAATGGAAAATACAAACAATAAATTTGTTTCTGAAAATACAGGCAATAATTCTGTTGCATTTTACAACAATCCGGCAGAAAAAGAAACACATCGTAATCGTTTGGGACAATATCTTTTAACAAGTAGTTTGATTTTATTTGTGATTGGATTTGCGCTATTCTTTTGGAACAATTTTAATAATTCCAATACAATAAATCAAACGCCTTTCAAACCTGTTGCCCATTCACTGTCAAACGATGTTCGTTTTGCGAAGATACAAGATGTACAGGTTGGCGAACGGGCAATTGGTAAAAATCCTGAAATAACCGATTCAGATCGCACAACATTTTTTCCTGATCCCGAACCAGCGACATGGCGTAAGTTGACGCTTGAGATGATTAAGTCCGATGGAAAACGGCTTGATATTACATTGTTGCGCCCATTGAGTTGGATTGGAGAATCACAAGCAGATATTGGCACAACGATATATCTTGACCTTCCCGAAATGGGTGCGCAAGGTTTTGCGAAAGTTCTGAACATTGAACCTTGCCCGCCAATCAAACGCGGTAACGGAAACGTTATTACCGGTACATTCCACCACGAAGCGACAAATACGATTGATCTTTATGTTGAGGGTTTATCACAACCAATCGGTTGTACCGATAATCACCCGTTCTGGTCTGTAACACAAAATGAATTTGTTGAGGTTAGAAAATTGTTACCGGGTGAAGAACTTCAACTCTACAATGGTCAAACTGCAAAAGTAATTCAAATATTACCAAGACCGGGTCCAGAACGTGTTCATAATCTTGAGGTGATGAATGAACATGTGTATCGGGTTGCACAAAATGGAATATTAGTTCATAATACTTATAGTAGTGTACTTACAATTCGTAATAAAAGTTTAGCAGGAAAGAATCATCCTGTTACAGGTGTTCCTTTTGATAGTGACGGATTTCCCGATTTTTCAGCACATGTTCAAAAGAGCATAAAACTCCCAACTATAAAAGGGTACATTGATGACTTCGCTGAAGCAGATAAGTTAGCCGGTATTACGGCAGAATACAGGAAAGCTAACAAACTGACTTGGCACCATCACCAAGACTGTAAAACAATGCAACTAATTCCATCATTGATTCACCAGCAAACAGGTCATACTGGGGGACTTGCCATTGTCAATGCGTCTCAATAAATTTATACTTTTTACGATAATTTATTGCCTATTGCTATTACAGCAAATATATTTTTGTTTTCCAAGACAAAGCTGCTGGGAATGTTAGACACTGAGATTTTTAATGATGATTACTTTTATATTTTTTGATAAATTACAATAATTATAATTAAATTGGATAAATTCCGTATAATGTTGAAAATTACTTATATTAGTCTTGTTGTAACTTTGTAAAATATAATAGTGAACAATTTTATCATTTTTTTATTACAACATGAGCATTATAATGACAAATAGAGATAAATTTTTTCAGGAATTTTGGGACGAAAACGATTACTCCCAGCAATACACCGGTCAAACCATAACACTGAAACTGATTGATGAAGCGGAAAAAACACTTGGTTATAAATTGCCGTGGTTTTACATTGAACTTTTGAAAAGTAAAAACGGCGGTGTACCCAAAAACGATAGATTTCCGACACAAAAACCAACTTGTTGGGCAAAAGATCATATTGCAATTTCTGGAATATTGGGAATTAATGATCGTGAATTATCATTGTTAGGCGGCTTGGGAAGTCGTTTTATGATTGAAGAATGGGGTTATCCTGATATTGGAATTATTGTTTGTGATTGTCCATCTGCCGGACATGATGCGGTAATGTTAGACTATAGACAATGCGGGGAAAATGGAGAACCTAAGGTTATTCATGTTGATGTAGAAACTAGTGAACTCCAAATTACACATTTAGCCGATAATTTCGAATCGTTTATTCGAGGCTTGGTCAACGAAAATGTTTATACTCTTCCTGTAGATGAAAAAAAAGTCAGAGAAATAAACAAAGTTCAAAATGGAAGTTTTTCTCCGGTTTTATTGAGAGCATTTCAAAAAGTATATCAACAATTGCCGGATGCTGAACAAAAAATTCGCCGATTAGCAACTAAAATCGTAGAACAAAAAGGTTTTTTTGCAATTCACGATGATGAATTTTCGTTGTTAATGATGGACTATTTATTTTGGCTGTTTTGTCAAATTGAAACAGTGTCATCGCTGGAAAATTATAAAGAAGCATCTCCCGACTCATCGTACAATAAACCTTACTTTGCCTTTATGGTTTCGCTTTATGATGATTCAGACCATGAACATTATGGTTTTTGTACGAATGGATACTGTGCAAGTTTTGTTCACAACTGGTGGATAAATCGGTTTACGAAAAATGAATTAGAAGAAACTTTAACCGGTTACACTTTTACGGATCAAGCTGTTGCAAGAATGTTAAATGAATTAGAACTCATTTGAGATATATGGTACATTTGAATATTTGTTTTATAATAATGATATGGAATTTTAATAATGTCCAATAAATATAATATTGATCAATCTGAACAAGATATGAGTTTTTTTCGTCAATTCTTGACGTGTTTAGGTATTTGTTGTAGCGTTTTTCTAGCAGCCTATTTGTGGGATAGTTATACATCATCACAGGTTGCCAATGTTCGTGTTCAAACGATTACATCAATTCCTGAACAAGTATCAACAACGTCTTTCGGTGTTCAAATCAAAAAGATTCAGGAAGTTGAAGTTGGCGAACGGGCAATTGGTAAAAATCCTGAAGTTACCGACGAAGATCGGTTATCATTTTTTTCTGATCCTGACCCTGCAACGTGGCGCAAG
>JAIROD010000591.1 GCA_031257725.1 Planctomycetaceae bacterium
AAACTACAAAAACGATAAAATAAGGACAACGTAAAGTATATCGGTAATTATTCAGTAGATTGGTCATTCGATGGTAGGGTATCAAAAGGTAGGCAATGTTTGTTTTGGCGAAACATTGCTTACCTTGGGGGAGATTTCAAATAAAACAACCAATTTTTATCCGTTGATAGTATAAATCGAACAACGCAGGGCAAGCCCACGCCGTTAACTTGCAGTAAATTCTGAATTATGATAGATTCCCATTTTTTAGTTTTTCTTTCAGACCGCCTATTTCCAGTATTGATTCCTTTATTGTAATGGAATAATCTCCGACTGCAATACCATATTGGAGAGGAAGCGTAAATGTTCTACTGTTGATCTCCGCCATTGTTGGTAATGCCTCATTACCGCTTGGAGTAAGAAGGATTATACCTTGAAGAACCGGTTGACCATTATAAGTTACTGTACCGTTAAGTGGTTCTCCTGATGGAGAACAACCTAACAATGTTATTAAAACAAAAGAGCAAATCGATGACAATATCATTTGATAAAAAAATTTTTTCATTGAATTTTTACAGGGGAAAGAAAAGAAGTGAACAATATGGGAAAGATAAAAATGAGGACAATGTAAAGTATATTTTCTTTGGTCTATCGCATTTTTAATTGGTAACTGGTAAAATGTTGCGGTTTGGTATGAACCTTTACTTTTTATGCCCCAACCTTAACAAAGGAGAATTACGATGAAAGAATGTTCGAGTAAAACCCGTTCGGCAGTAGTTAAAAAAGATAATGTCGGCAACATTTTTCAGGAAGCGATGAATGCCGGAGACGGTATTTTTCGGTTAATTCCGAATTGGGTTCCGCGTAATTTTATGCACCCCGGCAAGCGGATTAAACTTGCCCCGACGGACTGGTATGCACTTGGCGTTCACCGCGGCGGAATTGATGAACGTTGGTTCGGCAGCACCACCGAAGCCGCCAACGACAATCGTGCGGAGGACGAAGGTCTCAGTTACATTAAATTTAACGGTAAAAAATTCCTACTCCGTGACGCGGTTGCGGAGGGCAAAGGAGCGGTGGTGGGCGAATCGATCTGGAAAAAATACCAGCGTTGGCCCATTTATTCCAAGTTTTTCGACAATGCCGGTCCAATTTGTCATCACATGCACCAGATGGAAAAAGATGCCAAACTGGTGGGTCAGGAAGGCAAGCCGGAAGCCTACTACTATCCGCCGCAACTCAATGCCGCTGAAAACCATTTCGATTATACCTTCATGGGACTCGAACCGGGAACAACCAAAGCGGATGTCCGAAAATGTCTCGAAGACTGGAACAAAGGCGATAACGGTATTCTTGATTTGTCCAAAGCTTACCGGCTTAAACGTGGAACCGGTTGGGTTGTTCCGGCGGGAGTATTGCACGCGCCGGGTTCGCTTTGCACTTACGAACCGCAATGGGGTTCCGATGTTTTCGGAATGTTTCAATCGTTGGTCGAAGGACGTGAAGTTCCTTGGGATCTGCTTGTTAAAGATGTTCCGAAAAATAAGCATAAAGACCTTGATTTCATTGTCGAAATGCTTGACTGGGAAAAGAATGTTGATCCGTATTTCAAAAATTCCAACTATGTTGAACCGATTGTTGACAAAAATCAATCCGGCGACGGTTATTGGGACAAATGGATCACCTACGGAAAAATTGACGGCAAACAACTGTTTTCGGCAAAGGAATTAACGGTATTGCCGGGAGTGAAGTTGACGCTCAAAGACCCTGGTGCGAGCAGTTGGATTTTCGTACAAGGTCATGGAAAAGTCGGAAAACTTGATGTCGATACGCCAACCATGATTCATTACGGCGAAGAACCCAATGATGAAATTTACGTAACTGCCGAAGCAGCACAAAAAGGTTTTGTTATTGAAAACACCGGCAGTGATCCGCTTGTTGCGTTGCGGTATTTTGGTCCCGATGTTCATAAGGAAGTTCCGAATATCGGCGATTACAAAAAATGCGATTGCAAATGCAAAAAATAAGACCAAAAAGAACATGGGGTGAACCCCGCCGTTAACGATCCCATCAACCAACGCATCCCATCTGCGATAATCTGCGTCAATCTGTGGATAAAATAAAAACAAAAGGAATCATCCACAGATTTTCGCAGATTATCACAGATTGTTTTTATTTGGGAATCTCTAATAATTCAGAATTTACCGAAAGTTAACGGCGTGGGCTTGCCCCGCGTTGTTCGACTTAACCCCAAAACACGGGGTGAACCCCGTCGTTAACTATTAATAGGTTGAAAATAAAAAATTGAATAATGAGAATGCCCTTTAGATTAAAGTATTTTTAGATTAAATGACTACCTGAAGTATAACCCGAAGTTTTTGAGTCTGCTTTTGCTCATTGGCGACGTTAAAGGTTATGTCGCAATTTGCGTGAAATTCAATGTTGGTTGGTGTGAATGGTTGGAAAAACTTGACGGAGCATCTTTTATGACGTAGAATGCATAATCGTTTGGAACCTAACCCTTTATCAATTCAGCCGGAATTATAAAATGAGCGCGCCTTGGATCACTTATCGACCGGAAATTAAAGTCTTGGATTGTACTATCCGCGATGGCGGATTGGTCAACGGTCATCACTTCGACGATAACTTTGTCCGAACCGTCTATCAAACCTGCATCGACGCTGGGGTCGATTATATGGAAATCGGTTATAAGAATTCAGATAAAATCTTTTCACGGGATAAATTTGGAAATTGGAAATTTTGCCGTGAAGAAGATGTTTGTCGGGCGTTGGGGAATATTGTTGACACTGTTAAACTTGCGGCAATGATTGATGCCGGACGGGTGGACTGGAAAAATGATGTGTTACCGCGTGACCGGAGTATTTTTGCAACAATGCGAGTTGCGTTTTATGTCCATCAACTTTCCGAAGCGGTTGACATGATCCATGATGCCTACGAAAAAGGTTATGAAGTTTGGGCAAATCTTATGGCGGCTTCCACTGCAAAAGAAATAGAAATTGATCAGGCGCTGGAAATTTTAGCTCAAACACCTGCGTCTGTTTTGGTGGTTGTCGATAGTTACGGTTCGATGTACGCCGAAACCATTGAACATCTAGTCAAAAAATATCTCCGTTTGGGTAAGGAGAGTGGTAAGGAAGTTGGAATCCACGCTCATAATAATCAACAACTTGCGTTTGCCAACTCTATTGAAGCGATCATTCATGGTGCAAACCGTGTTGATGCTTCTATTGGCGGTCTTGGTCGCGGTGCGGGTAATTGTCCGATGGAGCTCCTGCTTGGTTTTCTACGGAATCCGAAATTTAAACTCCGACCCGTTTATGCTGCATTGGATAAAATTATTGTCCCGTTACGTAAACAAATTGATTGGGGTACGGCGCCGGAATACATTATTACCGGACAAATGAACCAGCATCCTCGCGCTGCCATCGAAACACGCGAAAATCCGGAATTACGTGACCGCTATCTCGAATTTTATGATCGAATTGTCAGTGAAGGTTGATTGCTCTTCTTTTTTTGCAACAAATTTCAGTTCTTCCCCAAAGGTGTAACGGTTGGTAAAACCAGTGGAACGAAACATGAATATCCGTTTTATTTTTTTTGATCTTGGTAATGTTTTACTGCGGTTCAGTATTAAACGGTTAGCACGTCAGGGTGCAGAACTGACCGGTTGCACGGAAGATGAAATTCTTCATGCGGTTTTTGATAACGAAATGGAACGGAAATTCGAATGCGGTGAAATTTCGGAACACGAATTTTATGAATCATTTTGTAATGCTATTGGAAAACGTCCGGAACCTCGTCAATTAGCGAATGCGTTGAATGACATATTTGAGGTAGTTGAAGAGATGCAGCCGTTTCTTGCCAAACTTGCAGCGGTGAAATTTCCGTGCGGTATTCTTTCCAATACAGGGTTGGGACACTGGAATCACTGTATTGAAAAATATCCGTTTTTGCTGCAATATTTTCCGAAAAATCATGTTCTGAGTTTTCGGGTTGGCGTGATGAAGCCTGACCGAAAAATTTATGAAACGGCATTGGAAACCGCCCGCCAAAATATTCCGGACATTAAACCGTCGGAGATACTGTTTATTGATGATCTTGAACCGAATGTTACCGGAGCAAAAACATTCGGATTCGATTCTTTTCAATTTGTTTCTGAACAACAATTAGCTGAAGAACTTGCCAAACGAGGGAATTGGTAAAACAAATAATCAACTAAAAAATTGCAACGATTTTTTTATTTACGCAATTTTATTCCCGTGTTTGTTGTTTTGGTGGTGGTGCTTAGGGTTCTCATGTGTTTCACGGTTGCTGTTTCCAGAGTCGCCTTCAGAGCCGCAACCGGAAGGTTGCGAAAAAACACGTTGACAGTCTATTTCACATTTTTTTGGGGTGTTAGTAATCGAAAGGAACGATAAAAAAATTTTGTCCCGCTAGATATCGTCAAGAAATTTGTTTGTAACTATTAGCGATCCTTTTATTCATCATCAGTCCAATAATCAAGAGGTAGGCAACCGTGGGTGAAAACCCTTCGGCGAAAGGTTGCGCCGGTTGGTTTTGTTATGGTGTTGTACGCGGTTGTTTTTTACTTTCTATCCGCAAACAGAGGCAAGTCGTCGAGTACGCCGTATTAGTAAAAACCGCTCGGCGAGCGGTTGCCTACCATCGGATGACCAATCTACTGAATAATTACCTTTTTTCTATTTTTTTAATTTTTTTTCGGATTAGGTCTTGTCAAAAGTTTGAAAGTTTGTAAAATTATCAAAGATTTGGGTGAGCCATGCCGGGCTTTCCCTTTTGAAACCCAATAAATAACCCTAACCCTTTATTCAATGCAAAGGAGCCCAACCCATGACAGCAACTGTTGAAATGAACAAATGTACCGCTTGTGGTGAATGTGTTTCGACTTGTCCGCTTGAAGCGATTGCTATCGGTAGTGAACACAACAATAAAGCATTCGTCGATGCAGGAACATGCAGCGAATGCGGTGCTTGTGTCGATGTCTGCCCCGCTTCAGCAATTGAGTTGTAAACCGTTCGTTTCTTCAACCTATCAACTATGACCGTTCGTAAATCAACTTCTGTTAATCATGATGGATTTACAACGGTCAACTTTTTCAAAAAAGGAGCAAAACGATGACTGCCGTTATTGAACAAACCAAGTGCACCGGATGCGGTGAATGTGTTTCAACGTGTCCGCTTGACGCAATCGCTCTGAAAGAGGAGCAAGATGGAAAAGCATCCATTGATCCCGATACCTGTGGAGAATGCGGTGCGTGTATTGACGTGTGTCCGGTAGGATCCATTTCACTCTGATTCTCTCCGATTCTCCCAGACAACTTGTCTCTACAATTAATAAATTTAATTAATGGTCCCAATGTCTCTAACACTGAAATTTTAGAGACATTGGGGACTATTAGGGAACGAATGGGACAAGACATATTGCCCCTTCTTGACGTGGTATTGAGAAATAGTAAAATTATTGACTGTTACTAATTCGCGGGAATGGCGGAATTGGCAGACGCGCCAGGTTGAGGGCCTGGTTGGGGCAACTCAGTGGAGGTTCAAATCCTCTTTCCCGCACTACCAATACATCGTCCCTAACGGGATGGAATTTTTTCTACCAATATATCGTTTCCTAACGGGACGGAATTTCTTTTCTACCAATATATCATTCCTAACGGGACGGAATTTTTTTCTACCAATAGGGCATCTCTAAAAATTCCCTTCTTGTGTGGTACTTTTCAAGGTTTTTTGTTGCGATAAGATTTGTTTTGTCCTTTTTTCCATGTTCCCTTTTGTTTCCCTTTTCATGTTCATTCCCATGTCCCATCCTTCATTTTTTGATTGTGAATATCAGCTCGACAAGATTAACCCAATTAACGACTTTCTCTGTCGTCTCGATGAGTTGATGGGTTGGTCTGTTTTTCTCGACTTATTGAATCAGGTTCGTTCCTCCGAGAAAAAGTAACTGTCTATTTTGTTTTAATTTTTTGTAATATTTCAGTGGAATATTCTTGATTATTTCTGATTTAGGGGAAAGTGGATACCCCCCCCCCCCTACCAACCTTATTTTCACCTTATTTTCTTAACAAAACAACCTTAGTAGCAAGAGTCCTACCAGAAACCAAACCTTATTACCTTATTGTTCCTTTTTT
>JAIROD010000602.1 GCA_031257725.1 Planctomycetaceae bacterium
TGGGGAATTGAACCCGCCGCGATGCGGCGGGCTAGCCTATATTGCCCTTTCAGGGCGGAGAAACATTACTGAATTTATGTAAAAAATAACCATTTCATTATTTTTAATTGCGGAACTAAAATAGACAGTTACGTGTTTTAGGGTTAAGTCGAACAACGCGGGGCAAGCCCACGCCGTTAGCTTGCGGTAAATTCTGAATTATTAAAGATTCCCTATCTTTTTTATTTTTTATCATTTCCAAAGTTTATTGACAACATGGGCGACAACAGTTGTACTGATAACAAAAACGATACCGCAAATTATTGCAAAAAGAGTACGACCGTAGAGGATGTTACCGACGGCGAATAAACTCGACCAAATCATCGCGCAACCGCATGTCCAACCGATTAGAGCCATTGGAATATTATCACCGGCGGCTTGTATTTCTTCACGGCTGATTCCCGCCGCTTTGCGAACCGGCTCCCAACCCCAACCAACCGGTTTTACCTTGCGGTAAAATTCAATCAATACTTTCATCTCTGTTTTCGGTGTTAAAAACGCAGTCAATATCCATGCGGCGGTTGTTACGGCAACAGTAATTAAAAGACGTTGATGAGTTCCCAGAACAAAAACATCCTCACCTAATTGATTCAATAACCTTTGGGCTTTTTCCGCACTGCTGCACCACCACACAAGTTTGTCGCCGGCTAAAAATAATACTGAAACTAAAAACGACATAATCATTGCTGTTAACTCACACCATGCGTTGATTCGCCACCAAAACCAACGAACCAAATAAAGTAAACCGGTTCCGGCACCGATTTGTAACAGAATACCGAATCCGTCTTTTGCCGACTCCAAAACAAACACCATCAAACCGCTCACAATAAAAATGATAAAAATTGCTATTCGTCCCGCAAAAACGTAATGTTTTTCTGATTTGCCCGGTGCAATGAAAAGGCGATAAAAGTCGTGAACACAATAAGACGCACCCCAGTTTAGATGAGTCAAAAAAGTTGACGACCGCGCCGCAAACAACGCCGCTACCATCAATCCGAAAAAACCAACCGGCAAAAATCGCATCATCGCCGGATACGCAATATCGTTACCGAGAAAATTTTTGTCCAGATGCGGAAATGCCGCGTGAATATCGGCAAGAGTCGGAAACACAACCAACGATGCCAACGCCGTAATAATCCAAGGCCAAGGTCGTAAAACATAATGGGCAACATTGAAAAACAGAACTCCGCAAAGAGCATCTTTTTCTGATTTTGACGCGAGCATTCGTTGAGCGACATAACTTCCTCCGCCCGGTTCGGAACCAGGATACCATGTCGCCCACCACTGAATTGCAAGCGGCATAATAAAAACCGCAACAGCCATCTCCCAATGGTTGGTGAAATCGGGCAGCATATTCAAATAAGAAATTCCGTTTGTTTCGCTTATTGCTCCGACCTTTTCGAGCATCATTCCCAATCCGCCGACAATTTCGTTGTTCACCGCAAAATACGCCATCGCAATAATTCCGGTCATCATCAGACCAAATTGAAACAGATCAATCACCAACGCTCCCCAAAGTCCGGCATACATCGCAAAAATCAAATCAATAAATCCGACAATCAATAAAGTGGTCAACAGATCGAAACCAAATAGTATTCCTGAAATTTTACAAGCCGCAAGATTAACATTGCCAAGAATAATGCAATTGAAAAAGAATCCGAGATAAATTGCACGGAATCCGCGTACAAATGTTGCGATTTCCCCGCTGTAACGGAAATGATAAAATTCCAAATCGGTCATCACTTCGCTTCGCCGCCAAAGTCTTGCGTAAAAGAAAACGGTGGCAACTCCGGTCAACGTGAACGCCCACCACGCCCAATTACCGGCAACTCCTTGTTCCCGTACAAATTGCGTAACAAGATTCGGCGTGTCGGCGGCAAATGTTGTCGCGACCATAGAAACGCCAATCAACCACCACGGTACACTTCGACCTGACGCAAAAAATTCAGACATATTTTTGCTTGACCGTTTGCCGAAAAATAACGCCGGAACAAAACATATTGCCAATGATAAGATCAAAACAACCCAATCCAACGGCATCATTGTTAACGAAGAAAATAAAAACAACTTAAAATCTCCTCATATTTTTTGTTCTAATTTTTTGGCGTCAACAACCATTCGATGATATTTTGCCAAAATTTTTGATATTGATTCCAATAGACAAAATTACAACCCCAATGTGGTGCGGGGTCGGAAGTGTACGCCAAAACACGTCCTTTTCCGAATTGTCCCACCGCGAGCATTGGGTCGTTTGTCTCTTTCCAAACCGCAACCACTTCGCAATTCTCCCGCGGTTTAACTTTATTATAGCCAAGAATCGGCGGCATAGACAATAAATCAATTCCGTTCAAAACCGGATGATTTTTTAAAACTGAAATAGCTGTCCAGCCTTCGGTGCTTTCACATAAATCTTCATACTCTAAACATTCGACCGGTAAAATTTCTTTCAATCCGGTTCGTCCCCAACCGCCTTTGCCCATTTCACCGTTAAAACTAAGCCATCCGCCAAGAAACATAAGTTGTTTACCGCGATGCAACGCCTCAACCGTTAAACGAATCCGATCCGGAAAGGTCAATGTTTTTGTACCGAATTGGTTGCGGTCAAAAAAGGACGGAGCAAGTTGAAAATTTTTCGCTTCGACATCGGAAAAAATGATAATGTCATTTTGATCAATAATTTTCTCATATTCACCCGGCGCAAGACGATAAAATTCCCAAACCGGAACACTTTGTACCTCATGTTTTCCGGACACTTCCAACGCCTCTTTAAGCCATTTTCCGTAATTGAAAATGTCGGTTCCCTTGACCGCGTAATTAAAGGGAGTTTCGGCAAAGACCGGTCCAATCATCACCGCCCAATCACCAACATAATAAATTTTTGCCATGATAAATAATTAAAATTTCTAATTTTTTTGAACACCGGATACACCGGACACGTATGCACTTGAAATTTTGAAAAACCAAAAATCGTGTTTTACGGTTAGTTTTAATTTTAGGAACATCTTTTTTAGGGACATAAAGGGACTTTAGGGACAATTGGGGACAATTTTTGTACCCGACAGGAATAGATATCATAAATCAAATAGAAAAGGAGTCAATTCAATTTTGCGAAATGAGACCATGAAATTGCGCAAAGAGTTATCAAAGTTAGTAACGATGCCGTCGATTTCAAAATCAAACGTTTTTTCTATTGAAAAGTTTTATCCACAGATTCTGCCGAAGTTGTCAACAGATTGTACAGATTTAACAGATTATTGAGAGAGATTTTTATCATGGATAAACAACCTTAAAAAATAATCTGCATAATCTGTACAATCTGTTGAAAAAAACAACTCTGCAATATCGACAAAATCTGTTGATGATTCTATTGTTGATAAAAATCCTGAAAACATGAGGAGACGACTGAACAGTTATCAAAATTATTTTTTATCCGGGATTTGATGTAACTTACGAAATTCCATCATGGTCGTATTAAATTCTTTTCGGAACACATCCATCAAATAATTTTTGCTTTGGAACCCGCAAAGT
>JAIROD010000075.1 GCA_031257725.1 Planctomycetaceae bacterium
TCATATTCGAAAGGTCACACCTATTCCCATCCCGAACATAGAAGTTAAGCTTTCGAAGCCGATGATAGTAAATAAATTGCGAAAGTAGGTACCGCCGGTTTTTTTATTTTAAAGTTTTGTCCTTGCTTTCGGCGAGTATGTTAAGCGGCTGAATGGTTTACATATTTATTAAAGGAGATAGCTTTTATGAGGCTTCGTTTGATTTTTGCTCCATTGCTTGTCATGATGCTTTCGATGGTTTCTTTTGCAGAGGAAATGAATGAGGATTGTCGTAAAGTCATTGCGGCACACCAGAACTGGGTGAATGCTTCACAAAACTATGTGGAAAAAGCAAATGTTTTTGACAGCCATGTCAATCTTGTTGGTGAAACAAAGACATTGAAAGATTATGTACAGAAAAAGAAGTATTCAAAAACCGTAAATTTAGGTTCAAGCGTTACTGTTTATACTGTGGATGATTTTACAGGGGATGTTACTCAATCTGTGGTTGGAATTGGTTCAAGGGTACTTGGTCCTTCTACGCGTGTCGGAACCGCACGTCCCTTAGGGGATGGAACTGGCGGCGTTTTCGGTTATGGCAAGTTGCCCGACAGAACAATTAAGGATTTTGAAACCATTGGGGAGAATTTTCGGTTTATTATCGGTACAGATAATAAAGAGGGACTACAGGGGGTCAGATATCGTTTCAAACAATCCTTTTTAGAAGCAAGAACTAAAAATATTGGTCAACTTAATATTGGTACAAAAGAAAAAGAAGAACAAGTGAAAAAAATTACGTTTTCACTTCGCGATATTACTTTGTGGGTTGATGTAGAAACAGGCGAATTGAAGGGGATTGATGTAGCCATGGGAGATGGTACTCAATCATCAATTACGTTTGAAATACAGGAACGAAATATAGGAATAAATTCAGATAAGTATAAGTCCTTGCTTGAGGAAATTACGTTTCCCCCTCAAGCAGAAGAAAGTAGAAAATCATTAGATAATAGTACAATGGAAGATTTTGGAAACCTTGCTTTAAAAAAAGCAGTAGATGATTTGATTGATTCCTCGAAAAAAACGAGTCCGAATCGTTTATTTCTGATAGTGAATATTGTGTTGTTAGTTGTGATATTATTGGTTTTATGTTGGAGACGCAGAAAAAAATGAACATTACTTTTCGGCAATTCCATGCGGTTACTGTGTTACGTTCCCGCCTGCCGTCTTTTAGCGCGATGGGGTTCAAACAATAGACAGATACCGATATTTTTAGAGATTCACTGCTTTTAATATCAATATTTTTCGTGTATATTGATAACCGTTTAACTTTCAGGTTATCCGCTCGATCATTGCCAATGGTTACCGTATTATATTAAATTTCCGTCAGAAATTGCTCACGGAACTGGAGCATTCAAAAAGATAGGAAATTGTAATCGTGATGATGACGGCGGATATTAAAGGAACCGTTCATTCAACGGCGGTTTGGTCAACACAAAACTTATTGATACACTTAAAATCACCATGACACGAAAAACCTATCTTGCTATTGATATGGGGGCATCAAGCGGTCGGCATTTAGCCGGACATTTCGACGGGACAATGTTGGAACTTGAAGAACTTTACCGCTACGAGAATGGTCAGACCGACTTAGCCGGAACTCTGTATTGGAATTTGCCGAGTCTCTGGTCGCATGTTCAAACCGGTTTACAAATTGCCGGATCAAAATTTGGTAATAAAATTGTTAGTGTTGGCGTTGACACGTGGGGCGTTGATTTTGCGTTACTGGGACGCGGCGATACTTTGCTCGGCAATCCTGTTTGCTACCGCGATTCCCGAACCGACGGCATGATGGAACAGGCATTCAAAACCGTTTCCCGAAACGATATTTTTCGGCAAAGCGGTTTACAGTTTATGCAGTTCAATACGCTTTATCAGTTTTTGGCGATGAAACAACATCATTCGCCATTGCTTGATGTTGCCGAAACGTTTCTCATGATGCCGGACTTATTCCATTGGTTGCTCAGCGGGGTGAAAAGTAACGAATTTACCAACGCAACAACAACACAGTTTTTTAATCCGACAGAAAATGATTGGGCAAAATCGTTATTAAAAATGTTCGGATTGCCAACCGATTTATTTTTACCGGTTTCATTACCCGGAACTGTTTTGGGAACGCTTCGAAAAAATCTGGTATTGTCAACAGGGTTGGCATCGGCAAAGGTCATTTTGCCGGGAACACACGACACAGCATCGGCGGTGATGTCGGTTCCTGCAAAATCATTGCAATCGGGAAACAATTATTCCCAACATTCCCCAATTGATTGGGCATACATCAGTCTTGGAACATGGGCGCTCATGGGTATTGAATCTCCCAAACCGATTGTTACTGAAATAGTTTCTGAACTGAATTTTACCAATGAAGGCGGTGTTGGGGGAACGATGCGGATTCTCAAAAACATTTGCGGAATGTGGTTATTACAGGAATGTCGGCGAACATGGAATCGACAAGGGCATAAAGGTAAAACCGGTTTACCGCTTGATTGGGAAGACTTGAATTGGTTGACTCAGGCGGCTAAACCGCTTGTTTCATTTATTGATCCAGATGCGCATGAATTTTTGGGACCGACGGATATGCCGAAAGCGATTGTCGAATTTTGCCGAAAGACAGGCCAGACGGTACCGGAAAGTGATGGAGCGGTTCTCCGTTGTGCCTTGGACAGTATTGCCATGAAATTTCGTCACGTATTGGAGATGTGCGAAAAAATTTCAGGTTCACGAATTGAAACGATTCATATTGTCGGTGGCGGTACAAAAAATCTCCAACTTTGTCAGGCGGCGGCGGATGCTTGCGGACGGCGTGTGATTGCCGGACCGATTGAAGCGACCGCTATCGGTAATATCATGATGCAAGCGGTTGCCGCCGGAGATATTACGAATATCGAGGAAGCCCGACAAATTATCCGGTCAAGTTTTGAAGTTGTTGAATATCTTCCGACCGCCGAACATGTTACCGAATGGAACGACGCTTATAGCCGTTTTCTCGCGGTTATCGGATGTTAATTTTTATATTATACGTAACTATTCAATGATTAACTCATGTTACGCAGATGCAATTTATTGTTGTAACTATTCAGTAGCGATTCTATTGTTTATCATTAGGCTAATAATTACAAGGTAGGCGACCGTAGGTGAACGCCTTTCGCCGAAGGGTTTTCACCCACAGTCGCACCAGTTGGTTTTGTTATGGTGTTGTACGCGGTTGGTTTTTACTTTCCATCCGTAAACAGGGGCAAGTCGGGCATCGCCGGATTAGTGTGAGTATTAGGGAATCTTCTAATAAATAATTCGGAATTTACCGAAAGTTAACGGCGTGGGCTTGCCCCGCGTTGTTAGACTTAATCCCAAAATACGAGACAAACCCCGTCGTTAACTCAAAACACGGGGTAAACCCAGTTCGTTAACTCAAAACACCGCGTCCAAACAACAAACGCTCCACCCTTCAACAAAGGAATCACTTACCTGATGTTACTCAAATTGACTACCTATCGGTGAACGCTGGAAATTTATTTAATCATCGTTTTCCAAATCGGTGTTTTCCAAATCGGTGTTTTCCGAATCGGTGTTTTCCGAATCAGTGTTTTCAATTTTTGTTTCTACAGGAAACAAGTCTCTGTCCGGCAAGTCGTTTAAACTGCCCAGTCCGAAAACTTGGAGGAAATTTTTGGTTGTACCGTAAAAAAAAGGGCGACCAAGTTCTTCCGATCGACCAACAATTTTAACTAAATCCCGATCCAATAGTTGCCGAATAAGCTCGCCGCATTGGACACCGCGTAACTTTTCAATCTCTGCACGATGAATCGGTTGGCGATAGGCAATGATTGCAAGCGTTTCCATGACCGGATTGCTCAGCCGAACGGTAACAGGAACCTCCTGGATTCGGACAAGCCATGACGCAAATTCAGGACGTGTGCGGAGTTGAAAACCACCGGCAACTTCAATAACACGGAATGCCGATTGACGTTGATCGTATCGATTATTCAATTCACGAATAAGAGACCGAATTCGTGTGCCTTCAGGCAACTCCGCCAATTGAGCAAGACGACGACCGGAAAGCGGTTCACGGGACAAAAAAAGAACCGCTTCCATATTCGCCAACAACTCATTCTGAAAACCAACAGAAAATGGAATTGTTGCCAAGTCGGAATCGTCCAAACTTTTTTCTTCACAAGAAGTTGTCGGCAAACTATTAAATTTCAGATTGACCCGCCAAAGCCGCTGCGTCGCAAAAAAATCTGACGGATACTTCATATTGAACGGATGTCTAGTCATTCGATATTTTATAGGAACTAATGAATGGAACAGTGAGAACTAATGGAACAGTAAGAACTAATGGAACGGTAAGAACTAATGGAGCAGTAAGAACTAATGGAACAGTGAGAACTTATGGAACAGTAAGAACTAATGGGACAATTAATTTTATTATTGCGAACCGCGAATCCAGGATTGTTGCGATTTATTTGGTTCGGGCGGCGGTAACGGTAACGGTGTTACGTTTAACGTTTTTGGTTCTTCTTTTTTTGTTGGAGTCTTTCGTTGATATGTTTCAAATTTTCGTATTGGCGATGTCGGAAGATAAGCAACAATTCGGCTTAAAACCGGTTGTGAAAGACGAAGACGTAAAACAGCGGAATGGACATTTTCGTTGGGAGTTGCTTCACGGCGGTAACGTTCCGCTTCGGAAAACGGCAACGTACTAAGTGTTACTTCAATGGCAACCGGTAATCCCCCGCGTTCCAGACTCTCCCACGAATCACTCCACACGGAACCATTATAGTACCGAAATCGACAATCAACCACTTCCTGCGCTTGCAAGTTACTTCCCTCAATACCTTGAGCGTTGATGTCGGGTGTTTCAAAATCAATTTCACGCCGGATAAGACCAATGAATTGTTGAAAATTGTAGAAAACTGTTTTGAGTTCTGCGGCACGCGGTGTTGACGTTGGCACCTCGCCTAGAAGAGCTTGACGCGGTTGCGGAGTAACCGCAGCAAACGGATTGATCTCAATAACATCAATCCGTAACGTTTGTAATGAACCGTTCAAACCAAATCGCCGGACATCGTCGTCGCCGGTTGAACCCTCAGAGGGATGAATAGGGTCTTGAATTGCCGCTTTCAGGTCGTCTTCCAAAAGTTGAGCGAGTGAACGGACAAGTTGCGAACGTTCAGCCAAACGTGTTCCTTGTGTTTGTGTTTTGGAAAAAAGCGAAATGATATTCCAAAGCATTCCAATCAACACAACAAACAACGCTGTTGCCAGAAGGAGTTCTAAAAGTGTAAATCCTTTTACGATACGTTTTGTCACTGTTGTTGAGAAAGTAGGGATATTAGGGACAAATAATCCTCTATTCATTGTAATTATTCCGTTGCGGTGAATGTTCCTTTTTCTGTCCCGTAGAGACAACATCTTGGCAGCCAACAAGGTCAATCAAAAACACTCGTCCCGTAGGGACGAAATGTTGGTAG
>JAIROD010000616.1 GCA_031257725.1 Planctomycetaceae bacterium
TTTACCAACATATCGTCCCTAACGGGACGAACATTTTTAATCGTAATCGCTTTCTACCAATATGTTGTCCCTATCGGGACAGAAAAACGAACATTCACCGCGACTGAATAGTTACAAAAAAAACTTCAATCTCCGAAAAATTCCACTGATATATTACAAAGTTTTAAGATAAGGAATTAAGACGATGATTACATCAGCCCTTTCCTAAAAATAAAAAAATAATCAAAAAATTACCTTATTCCACGAGGCGGGGCTTTATGGTATCATGTGATTTCTTTTCTATAACATTATTAATTGTTCACCCCAAATTCCGAAACGATCAGCATTTTTTATCGAATTGTTCTGAAAGGACATGACATTCAGGCGTGAGAAAAACTGTTATAAAGTAATTGCAAATTTGGTACGCTATTAACACTATTTTACATTCCATTAATTAACATGTTAAAAATCGGTTCACACACATTTCGTAGTCGTCTTTTTGTTGGGACGGGCAAATATGTTTCTTATGAAACAATGCAACAGGCGTTGGATATTTCCGGTTCGGAATGTATTACGGTTGCGGTTCGTCGTGAACGTCTTTTTGATGCTCAGGGGCGGCGGTTGCTGGATTTTATCGACACCAAACGATATACGATTTTGCCCAATACGGCAGGATGTTTCAGTGCGGAGGAGGCAATTCGTGTTGCGCGGTTGGGGCGTGAAATTCTCGACCAAATGGGCAATCCCGGCGCAAACTGGATTAAACTCGAATGTCTCGGCGACGCCAAAACATTGTTACCTGATCCCATTGAAACAGTTTTAGCAACAGAAACATTGGTCAAAGAAGGTTTTGAAGTTCTTGTTTATACAACCGATGATCCGCTTGTTGCGAAAAGGCTTAAAAATTGCGGGGCGGCGGCGGTGATGCCGGCGGGCAGTCCGATTGGTTCCGGTCAGGGAATTTTGAATCCGAATGCAATTCGGATTTGTATGGAATATCTGAAAGAAAATGATCCTGAGTATCCGGTGATTGTGGATGCCGGTGTGGGAGCGGCAAGCGATGTTTCGGTTGCGATGGAACTTGGTGTTGACGGCGTACTGCTCAACACCGCGATTGCCAACGCCAAAGACCCCATTGCGATGGCTCAGGCAATGAAACTGGCTTGCGAAGCGGGAAGATTGTCGTTTCAGGCGGGACGAATCCCGAAAAAACTTTACGCAACTGCAAGTAGTCCCTTAGACGGTCGTGTTACATAAAAACTGATGATTCTGTAATTATTCAGTAGATTGGTCATTCGATGGTAGGCAACCGCTCGCCGAGCGGTTTTGACGAATACGGCGTACTTACCGACGAGATAAAGAAAAAGGCGGAACATATCGGTTTGTTAATGCTATCCGCTCACCATGCTGTCATGGGGACGTTTTGATGGAAGGCACCATTTTGAAACCATTTGACGACGGTTGTATCGGGAATATAAAACAATTCAAGCATGAAGTTATTCTGACTTCGGGGACGGATTACAAGGTTATCCGCACCGATGACTCGTCGAACTGCAAAGCCCACAAAAATGATCCGCCGGATGAGATTCATAACGTACAACAGCGTAATTTGAGTCAATCGTTTCCGTGATATTTCACGGGATGCCTGTTAAATATCACGGGGCGTTCGTTAAATATTATATGCCCCCCGTGATATTTAACGGATTTATTGTAAAATTTGTAAAGATAGGGAATTTGTAGAGGACTTTAGTTGAAATTTTGCTTGGCATGATTTTTGCTTTGGTTATATTGCGTTTGTTTCGTGTTTATTGTGTGAATCTTTAAAAATACTATTTGCCAAAAACAATTTTTTTCGACTGATTATTTCAACTTAGGCTGATTTAAGTCGATTAAAATCGAATGAAATTATTTTTTAGGGATTCCCTATTGACAGTGTAAAGTATATTAAAACCACAAGGAGAATTTTTATGACGAAAAATTATCATCTTGAAACGCTTGCGATTCATGCGGGTCAGGAAATTGAACCAACAACATTAGCTCGAGCGGTTCCGGTTTATCGGACAACCGCGTACAATTTTAAAAATTCCGAACATGGAGCCAATTTATTTGCTTTGAAAGAGTTGGGCAATATCTATTCACGGCTCATGAATCCAACAAACGATGTTCTTGAAAAACGTCTTGCTGCATTGGACGGCGGAGTTGCCGGATTGACGTTATCGAGTGGAACGGCGGCGGTCTATTTCACGATTACCAATATTCTGAAACAAGGCGATGAATTTGTAACAGCGTCGAATTTGTACGGAGGAACGTTTACACAATTCGATGCCATTTTACCAAATCAGGGAATCACGGCTCGTTTCACTCCGGTCAATGATTTCAAAGCGGTTGAAGCGGCAATCAACAATAAAACCCGTGCGATTTTTATTGAAACGATTGGTAATCCGGTTCTTGATGTTGCCGACATTGAAGGTTACGCTAAAATTGCTCAAAAACATGAATTGCCGCTTATTGTCGATTCGACCTTCACGCCGCCGACGCTTTTGCGACCCATTGAATACGGAGCCAACATTGTGATTCATTCTTTATCGAAATGGATTGGCGGTCATGGAACAGGGATTGGCGGCGTGGTCATCGACGACGGTAAATTCAACTGGAAAAATCCGAAATTTGCGTTATACAATGAGCCGGATCGCGGTTATCACGGATTGCGTTTTGGACATGATCTTGGTCCTCTTTCGCCGTTGGCGTTTATTTTGCGTCTTCGAACAGTTGGCTTGCGGAATCAGGGACCAACCTTGGCACCGGATGCGGCGTGGATTTTCCTGCAAGGCGTGGAATCGTTACCGCTTCGCGCAGCACGCCACAGCGAAAATGCGTTGCAAGTTGCCGAATATCTGAAAAAACATCCCAAAGTTTCATGGGTTCGTTATCCGAGTCTCAAAGGCGATCCTTCCTACGATTTGGCAAAAAAATATTTGCCAAACGGTGCGGGCGGCATGGTGGTGTTTGGTCTCAAAGCCGGAAAAGATGCAGGAATCAAGTTTGTGGACAACATCAAACTATTCAGTTTGCTTGCCAATGTCGGCGATGCCAAAAGTTTGATTATCCACTCGGCAAGTACAACTCATTCGCAATTGAGTGAGGAAGATCAAAAGAAATCGGGTCTAAATCCTGATTTGATACGTCTTTCGATTGGTCTGGAACACATCGACGACATCATCGGCGCACTCGATGACGCTTTGAAATTGGTCAAATAATTTCAATAACCTTTATAGGGTGGGGTTAATGAAATATCGGGAAGTGTTTGTTCTGAAAGCATCAATATTCACGATTCATGCAGACAGAATATTTGCTCCCCGATTTTTTTCCAACGTTCACTGGCTGGTTGTTAAATTAGGGCAACTATACAGTAGCGACCCTATTATTTATCAGCAGTCCAATAATCAAAAGGTAGGCAACCCTGCGCTTGTCCGGGAACTTTGAAAAGCCTTGATGTTTTCAGTACGATAATAGAATGGGGGACAATTTTTTGAAAATGCTACAAAAAAACGAGATGAATTGTCGTTTTAATAATGTAAAAAACGACAAAATTGTTCAAAAATCGAACAATGCGCGTACTGTGACTGTAGATTGATCAT
>JAIROD010000076.1 GCA_031257725.1 Planctomycetaceae bacterium
TCATATTCGAAAGGTCACACCTATTCCCATCCCGAACATAGAAGTTAAGCTTTCGAAGCCGATGATAGTAAATAAATTGCGAAAGTAGGTACCGCCGGTTTTTTTATTTTAAAGTTTTGGTAATATATCAGTGGAATTTTCGGAGATTGAAGTTTATTTGTAATTATTCAGTCGAGGAAGGTAGGCAACCTTTCGCCGAAAGGTTGCGCCGGTTGGTTTGTTGTTGTGTTGTATGCTGTTGGTTTTTACCTTCCAGCCGTCCACAGGGGCAAGTCGGCGAGTACGCCGACGCAATGTTTCGGCGAAACATTGCCTACCTTCCACGACGGAATAGTTAAAAAAAATATTCCACTGATATATTACTTAATTTTACATTTACCTTTTATTCTAAAAACTTAACATGAAAAAACTAATTTTTTGTACAATTTTTGTTGTGTTTACCGGTTTATTCGCCTTTGCCCAATCGGGAAATCCTTCCGAAAAAACAACAGAGAAGAATATAAAAATTCTGCAAGAATTATTTAAGGACAGTAACACAAAACCATCGGACGCTCAATTTTATGAAGCGTCGCAAGCAATTTTCAATTTGACACAAAATGGTACGGAAACAGCGGTGCCGGAATTGAAAAGACTGCTTGTTTATGAGGAGTTGAACACCGCCGCACGGACAGCGTTGGTCAATATCGGTGATGCCGGTCTTGATGCGTTACACGAATCGCTTGAATCGCTCAAAGGAAAAAATCTCGCCGGAATTATTGAATCGCTTGCCGCAACTCGTTACGTAAAATCGGAAACGCAACTCATTAAATTGACCGAATACTCTGATCCTGTTATTGCGAAATCCGCTATTCTTGCACTTGGAAAAATTGCTTCGGAAAACGGAGTGAAAACGATAAAGACAATTTTGTCAAACAATAATTCTCCTTTTCAACAAGATGCGGCAACAGCTGCTTTGTTTGCCGCCGAACAATTTCTTGCCGTTAATAACAATCATGCGGCAATGGAAATACTCAAAGAGTTACAACAACATACGGAGTTTCCTGCGGTTTGGTCGGCTGCAACACAATCTTATGCTTTGCTGGATGAGACCAACGGATTACAGACGTTGGCGGCTCTGCTCGCATCACCGGAAGACAAAACCGCTTTTAAAACCGCCCATAATATTGCCGTCAAAATCAAATCACCGAAAGCAGGTCAATTGATTCTTGAACATTTGCCGCAATTTTCAGGTAACAAAAAAACGGCGTTGATTGAAATTCTTGGTATTAGAAAAGAGCAATCGGCAGTACCGGAATTGATAGAATTGGCAACGCCAGAGGAGACGGCGGTAAAAATCGCGGCGATTAAGGCGTTGGGCAAAATCGGCGATATGAGAAGTATCAATACACTTTTCGTTGCGATTAGTTCTTCAGACAAAACAGTTGCGGATGCCGGCAAGGAAAATTTAACACTGTTACAAGGACCGGAGTTTAACGAAACAATGATAAAATGCCTTGATTCCAATGATAAAATTTTCCGGCTTACGGCGTTGAAAGTGATTGAGGAACGGTGTATTGCGGAAGCGGTTGAGAAAATTAAACTGCTTTTTAATGATTCGGATACGGATATTAAAGTTGCGGCTTATCATGCGTTTTCGCAGATTATTCTTGCAACTCCTGCCGATTTGGAATTGTTAATAAATTTATTCCAAAAATTACCTTCGGATTCTGAAAGGGAAAAGAGCGGTTTACGTGACGCATTGACGACTGTTTGCCGTAAAATTCCCGCCCGCGACGAAAGTGTTACGGTCATTGAACAGTTTAAGAATACGGGTGATGTGAAAAACAAACTGCTGTTAATGGATTTATTGTACTTCATCGGAAATCACAAGGCATGTAACGCGGTTGCGGATTTTGCCAAAAGTACGGAAAATGGAATTGTTGATCATGCGACGATGTTGCTTGGCAAATGGGCTTCGCCGGATGCGGCTCCGTTTTTAATTGATCTTGCGGAAAATCATCCGGCGGAGAAGTACAGGATTCGGATGTTGAGCGGTTATCTTCGGATTATTCGCCAGTTCGGGTTACCGCTTGAACAGAAGTTCGCAATGATTCAAAAAGCGGAAACAATTGCGCAACGCGATGCCGATAAAAAACGTGTTGCGGAAATAAAGGAAAAAATTCAAACTCAATTAAAAGCGCAACCGATTTTTGACGGTGAAACGTTTGAAGGTTGGGAAGGGAATCTTTCCTGGTTCAGGATTGAAAACGGTGCGATTGTCGCCGGTTCACTGGAAAAACCGATACCGCGCAACGAATTTTTGTGTACAAAAAAAGAGTACGGCAATTTCACCTTACATCTTGAAATCAAAATATTGGGTAAAGGTGCCAATGCCGGAGTTCAGTTCCGGTCGAAGCGGTTGACCGAAGATAAAAGGCGATCCAATGAAGTTTCGGGTTATCAGGCGGACATGACGGAAACGGAAAAATTTTGGGGTAGTCTTTACGATGAAGCGCGGCGCGGAAAATTTCTCGCCGAAGCAAATCTTGATGAAGTTAAAACAATTTTCCGTCCGAATGATTGGAATGAGTTAAAAATCGTTTGTAACGATAACAATATCAAACTCTACGTCAATGGAAAAATGACGGTTGATTATTTGGAAAACGATAATAACATTCCGAAAACCGGAATCATTGGTTTACAAATTCACAGCGGTAATCCAAGTGAGGCATGGTATCGAAATATTAGAATCGAAGAATAAATAAAGGAAATCTCTCATAATTCAGAATTTATCGAACGTTAACGGCGTGGGCTTGCCCCGCGTTGTTAGCAACATGGGGTAACCCCCGTCGTTAACTATTAATTAATCGATTGAAAATAAAAAATTGAATGAAGAGAGAGACCTTAAAATTTTCAGAACGATCTTTTTATGAACAATTTTCGAATGGTTTCGCTTCAGTCCGGGAGTAACGGCAACAGTTATTTTGTTGAATCCGGCGATGTTCGTCTTCTTATTGATGCCGGTATTACGGCAGCGCGAACAGTGGAACGGCTTGCGCCTCTTGGTATTGATATTTCATCGATTCAGGGGATAGTGGTTTCTCACGCTCATTCTGATCATATTAGCGGAGCTGGAGTGTTGCATCGCAAGTACAAGATTCCCGTCTGGCTAACTCATGGAACTTACCATCGGATATCCGATTCGTCTAAGCTTGCCAAAAAACTGGGAAAGTTACAGGAACCGCATCTTTTTTGTGCGGGAGAAACTCTTCAATTTGGAGATTTAACAATCGAAACGATTTCCACTCCGCATGACGCACCGGATCCGGTGTGTTTTGTTATTGACGATGGTTCCATCCGATTTGGAATCATGACTGATTTGGGGTGTTGTTTTCTGGGGCTTGGCGAGAGGCTGGAGACATTGGATGCGATGTTGCTTGAGAGTAATTATGACGAAAAAATGCTTGAAACCGGAACTTATTCCGATGAGCTGAAACAACGAATCCGAAGCGATGCCGGTCATCTTTCCAATACGGAATCAGCCGGATTGATTCGGAAATACGGCAAGAAGTTACGTTGGGTTTGTCTTGGTCATCTTTCTGAAAACAATAATACACCGGAAAAAGCACTGGAAACACATCGAAAAATTCTCGGCGATCATCTCAACATTTTTACCGCTTCCCGATATCAATGTACTGAAATTCCTGTCTTGTATCATTAACTCATGTTACGCATGAGCTATCAAAAATACGCGGTCTTGAATTTGATGAGTGATCGTTTGTAATATTTCAGTGGAATATTCCTGATTATTTCGTAATATATCAGTGGAATATTTTTTTTTAACGATTCAGTTGTTTCCTCCGAATGACCACCCCTTGCCCCTCCGAAGGAGGGGAATTATTCCCCTCCTTCGGAGGGGCAAGGGGTGGTAAAAAAAAACGTAACTATTCAGTCGAGGAAGGTAGGCAACCTTTCGCCGAAAGGTTGCGCCGGGTGGTTTGTTATGGTGTTGTACGCTGTTGGTCTTTAATTTCCAGCCGTCAACAGGGACAAGTCGGTGAGTACACCGTATTGTTTAAAACCGCCCGGCGGTCGGTTGCCTACCGCGACTGAATAGTTACGGTAAAACTACAAAACGATAAGATAAAATGAGGATAGCATAGAATCTATTCCGGCATCGGTCTTGGTGTACTTTTTTGAGTAATTCCTAAACCGACTGAATAGTTACCCAAAACGCTTTATTTTGTGATTGCCTAAATTGCGTATATTTTGTATTGTTAGGTTAGAGAAAGGGTCTAGTCTATGTTTTTATCTCAATTTTGAAAGACCGCCCACATTCCGGGTGATTCTTCGAGTTCAATCGTAATCGAATATTGAACCGACGGATATTCAAACGCAGCGTCGTTTTCCAATGATTTTCGGTAAGCTGTTGCAATATATTCCGCTAACGATTCTGTTGTGGTGTTTTTGAGCGGCAATGACAATGTGTCGTCTTTGGGAAATGACCAACTTAACGGCAACATTGTTACTTTTACTAAATCACCCTCCTCCTC
>JAIROD010000661.1 GCA_031257725.1 Planctomycetaceae bacterium
TGGGAATCTCTCATCATTCAGAATTTACCGAAAGTTAACGGCGTGGGCTTGCCCCGCGTTGTTAGGCTTAACCCTAGAACACGGGGTAAACCCCGTCGTTAACTATTAATTTATTAATTTATTAATTTATTAATTTATTAATTTATTAATTTATTAATTTATTAATTTATTAATTAATGGGTTGAAAATAAAAAATTGAATGATCAGAGATACCCTTTTGTATTTTTCTTGTTATTTCGTGTTAAAAAGGTTAAAACAAAATAGACAATTACAAATTGTCGTATTGATGAACCCGATTCGTAACTCAAATTATCCCGAACTATTTCGCCGTATTCGATATTACGATGCGGAACACAACAAACGATTTGTATTTTTAGAGATTTTCTATTGAATTATGGCGGCAAATAATAATTTTCAACCGGAACTTCTTGCTCCGGCGGGTTCTGAAGAATGCGTGTATGCGGCGGTAGAAAATGGAGCCGATGCAGTTTATTTCGGCTTATCTGAAACTGATATTGCCGGAACCAATATTATTGGAATTGGTAACTTTAATGCACGGAGCCGCGCAACCAATATCCCGCTTGATAAACTTGGTTCGACAATGAATTATCTTCATCGTCATGGAGTTCGGGGTTACGTAACACTTAACACCTTGATACGAAGCGATGAATTACCGGTTGTTGAAAGATTACTCAGGGAAATTGTTACAAACCGGTGCGATGCGGTTATTGTACAGGACTTAGGCGTTGCACGGCTTGCACGGCAATTTTGTCCCGATTTGACGTTGCACGCCTCGACTCAAATGAGTTTAACATCGCAACGGAGTATGGAACTTGCCCAAACACTTGGGATTCGCCGGATTGTTCTGCCGCGTGAACTTTCACTGAAACAGATTCGGAAACTCTGTAGCAAAACAACAATGGAACTTGAATGTTTTATTCATGGGGCGTTGTGTATCAGTTTTTCCGGACAGTGTTACGCTAGTTTGGGTCTTGGCGGACTCAACACTAATCGCAGCGCCAATCGCGGATGTTGCGCTCAACCGTGCCGATTACCGTACAGCTTACTTGATGGTTCTTCCGGCAAGATTTTAGAACAAAAATTAGGGAAACCGAATTCTTTAGAATTTGAACCGGAATTTTCGGGACAACAATTTTTGGAATCAAAGCAATTTTTAAGTCCATGCGATCTGGCGGTCTTGCCGATACTTCCTCAACTTCTGGCAACCGGTGTTAATGCGTTGAAAATCGAAGGTCGTCTCAAACCGCCGGAATATGTCGCCGAAGTAACAAGAATTTATCGCGGCGCACTCGACACATTATTAGAAACAAAAAATGAAAAGCCGGAAAATGTTGCAGTTTCGGAAAATAAGAAAAAAACGTTTGACGATAAAACGGATTTAACGACTTTATCGCAACAGCAATTTTCCGAATCGGCGGCGGAGGCGGTGAATCGGCTTGAGTTGGCGTTTTCACGCGGTTTTTCAACAGGTTGGCTTGAAGGGATTGATCCTTATCGTCTTGTGCCGGGTAATATTGTATCGCATCGCGGTTCGGTATTGGGAACGGTGGTTGAGATGCGGCGTGATGCGGCGGTTGTCGATTTACTTGCACCGGTTCGGTGCGGCGACGGAGTACGTTTTGAAAATGAAACGTTTCCCGAACACTCACAAGGCGGTCGAGTGTACGAAATTATTTATCGCCGTCAATCTGTTCCTGAAGCCCAAGCCGGATCAAGAGTTTTGTTGACTTTTGCGAATCATTCTCTTGATGCAAGTTACATTTTGCAAGGTCAAACGGTTCAAAAAACCGACGATCCGCAACAGCAGCGGAAAATCCGAAAAAATCTGGAAGCCCACAAGTTACATCGCCGTATTCCGCTACAACTATCAGTTCGAGCGGTTACGGGTGAACCGATTATTGTTAATGTACAAAATCCATTGGGGACAACATACCGATTGACGGGAACGGCTAATCTTGAAACAGCACGAAAACATCCGCTTTCGGTTGATCTTCTCCGTGAACAATTTGGTCGGCTTGGTGAAACGGTTTATGTTCTTGACAAAGTGGACGCGGTTATTGAAGGTGATCCGATGGTTCCTTTGAGCGTTCTTGGTCAACTTCGACGTGAAATGATTGAAAAACTGAACACGTATCAACCCAATGATCCGAATCCGGTGTTTTTCGATAATGTTCTGGAATCACTTCGTAACGAAAACAAACGTTTTTCCGAACAATTATCGTCTGAATCACAAACGGTTTCTCCGACGGTACATTTTTTATTACGCCGTATTCAAATGTTTGAAAATGATTCTGCGGATTCGGTGTTACGGCAGATTCTGGAATCCGGTTGCCGATCTTTTTATGCGGAACTTCGTGATATGGAGGAATACAAAATCGCTGCGAAAATGATTCGGCAAATCAAAGGAGAATTTGTTGCGGTATTGCCGCGTATTTTGAAAGCGGGAGAATCGGGAATATTAAAGAAATTGGCTGATATTGAACCGGATGCGGTTTTAGCCCGGAATTTTGAAGAGATTGTTTTTTTTCGGGAACAAAAAATACCGGTTATTGCAGATTTTTCGTTGAATCTTATCAATGATTTATCGTTTTATCAGGTTCTCGAATGGGGAGTGGAGCGGATCACTCCCGGCTGGGACCTTGATCAAAAACAGATTGAAGAACTTTGCCGGTATGTTCCGGCGGAAAAAATGGAACGAATTATTTTTGGTCGTCTTCCCTTGTTTACAATGGAACATTGCCTTTGGCGAACCAATCTGGTCAAGCCCAACGAACCCTGTCATCGCCTTTGCCGAACACAACCGCTTCAACTTCGTGACCGTCGTGGCGCAGTTCATACTGTTCGATCCGATTTATTGTGCCGGAATATTATTGAAAGTGCAGAATTAATCGACTTCAGAAAAAACGTCATAAACGCCCGACATTTACGAATTGAATGGGATAACTCATTGACCGATTCTGTTTCTGTCTCAACTTTTTGTCGAAACATTTTCTAGTGCAGAATTAAAAGATTCGTATCTATTCAGTAGAATGTAATAGACCTTTTCGCTAACTTAAAAACAGTTCAAACAAACCTTATTTTCAACCTTATTTTCTAAACAAAACTACCTTAGTAGCCAAAAGACAAATAAAAGACCAACCTTATTACCTTAT
>JAIROD010000674.1 GCA_031257725.1 Planctomycetaceae bacterium
AACAAAACAAATGATAACTGATTACAAACCACTATCAATCACCCGTTCAACAAAATTGCAGCGTTACGATATAACCTTATTCAAGACGATTTTCTCTCCAAGAAAACCAGTCCACCTCACAATTTCACCGACATTAGACCTTTTCGCTAACTTAAAAACAGTTCAAACAAACCTTATTTTCAACCTTATTTTCTAAACAAAACCATTTAATAAAAAAACCTTAGCAGCCAAAAGACAAATAAAAGACCAACCTTATTACCTTATTAAAAAAAAACAATAAGGTAATAAGGTTAGTTTTGTTATTATTCTTATGCTGCTAGGTTGTTTTGTTAAGAAAATAAGGTGAAAATAAGGTTTGTAGGGGGCTATCCACTCTCCCCTAAATCAGAATAATCAGGAATATTCCACTGAAATATTACAAAAAAGTTTTATTTTGATTTTCCTCTTGACAGGATGTGGGAAAATTTCCTAATATTCCTCATTGTTAATTTCCGGCAATTTTGATGCATCCCAAAGAGATAGCAAAACTTCAATCAATTGCCATGATTGAGAGCGCAACAAACTGATTATCTTCTTGAAGCCAATGACCTGTTTTATTACGATTCTTGTTCCTGTTTTAAATGAAGAAGAGATGATTCCGTTATTCATTGAACGAGTTAACTCGGTAATGAATACTGTTTCAGAATATACGTATGAACTTCTTTTTATAGACGGCGGCAGTACGGATCGGACGGCAGAGATTCTTCGGCAACATCGCCAAAATGATCCGCGAGTTAAAATGATCACTCTTTCCAGAAGTTTCGGGAAAGAGGCGTCACTTTTTTGTGGTTTGAACTACGCGGCGGGAAATGTGGTGATTCCAATGGATGTTGATCTCCAGCACCCGCCGGAAATCATTCCCCGTTTTCTCGAAAAGTGGAGAGAAGGTTACGAAATAGTTTATGGAACACGTAAAAACCGGAAAAATGAATCGTTACTAAAGCGGTTGAGTTCTCGAATTTTCTATCGGATTTTCAATATGATTTCCGAACATCCCATTCCATGCGATACCGGAGATTTCCGTCTGTTAAGCCGAAACGCGGTCAATGCAGTTTTGCAAATGCAGGAGCGTACTCAATTTATGAAGGAGATGTTTCATTGGGTTGGTTTCCGCAGTTGCGGCGTTTTGTATGACCAACCGGAACGAATAGCCGGTAAAACGAAATGGAATTACTGGAAACTTTGGAATTTTGCTTTGGACGGATTAACTGCGTCAACAACATTACCGCTACGAATTTGGACGTATCTTGGTATGTTTTTTGCTTTCACTGCTTCTGCTTATGCTATTTGTAATATTATCCGGACGATTTTGTACGATATTGATCCGCCGGGTTATCCAACATTGCTTTGTTTGATTATTTTCTTTGGAGCCATGCAGATGATTTCCAGTGGTATTCAAGGCGAATATCTCGGACGTATTCTTAAAGAAACAAAACAACGTCCTGTTTATATTGTCGCGGACATGGATGGTGTCGAAACAACATTGCCCGCAAATTTTAAAATAAAAACAACTGTTGACGAATTACCGATTGTTACGCCGCCAATTGATGAACCGCAACAAAATAACCGTTATGCCGCATAAGTTTTTTTTCGTAACTGTTTGTCGTCGAAGAGATTGCCTACCTTCTTCTTCTGTTTAACCGCCAAGAACACTAAGATAACGCAAAGAGCGCAGGTTTTTTATTTTTGTAATTACTCAGCGGAATTTTATGGACGTTAAAGAAATTGATATTTTGGGCGACGATATTGAGTCCCATTGGTATTACCGCAGTAAAGCGTTTGCGTTAAGTCAATTATCGGGTCAAAAGATTGGGCGTCACATTTTAGATGTTGGTGCGGGATCAGGATTCTTTTCACGATTTTTGCTTCAAAATACTGAAGTGGAAAAATCTGTTTGTGTTGATCCGGCTTATTTGAGCGATCACACCGAAGTAATTAACGGAAAACAAATTCACTTTGTCAAGTCCATCGAATCCTCCGATGCCGATACCATTTTAATGACCGACGTACTGGAACACATTGAAGATGATGCCGGTTTTCTGCGTTTGTATGCGGAAAAAACAAAAAAATCCAGCCGTTTTCTTATTACGGTTCCGGCGTTTCAATTTCTGTGGTCGGGTCACGACGTATTTTTAGAACATTATCGCCGTTACACATTACGGCAATTGGAAGATACGGTACGAAAATCAGGTTTAATTCCAACATTCGGCTGTTATTATTTCGCCAATGTTTTTCCGATTGCCTGTGCAATGCGGTTGCTCACTTTTCATCGGCAAGAGATTAAGAGTTCCCTGCAACGTCATTCGAATTCAGTCAACGGAATATTAACGTTACTATGCCGAATAGAGCGGTTTTATATGCGTTGGAATCGTTTTTTTGGTTTGACCGCCTGTTGTATTGCGGAACATCCTACGTAATTGTTTCTTTTGTTTTTTTGTTTGTATCTATGCTGTAAACGGTTAGAAATGGGTTGTTTTAGGAACGCAGTCGTCCCAACTGCATAGAGCGACGGAACGTTATTTTATTGTTGCAGGCGAGATGCCCGCGTTCCTAGAAAAGACCCTTTTGTTACCGTTTATAGTATAGCTTACGGTAAAAGAAGACCACTTACTACCTTTACTATTTATTAAAAAGTCCCGCATGGGACGACAGGAAATCTCGTATCATTCAGAATTTTTACCGGAAGTTAACAACGCGGGGCAAGCCCACGCCGTTAACTTTCGGTAAATTTGTGTTTCTGACCGGTTTGGAAACCGATTGCCGACAGGAAACAGGGGCAAGTCGGCTTTGTCAACATGATGATGGGTGAAAGCCCTTCGGTGAAACATCACCTGCTTCTGGATTATTCACGTGAGCAAGAATCACATAAAATACCAAAACAACCCCCATAAAAATTACCTATTTTAACAACAAACCTATAAACGTTGGGAAAATTGTATTCGTTGGCGGTTTTTAGAAGCGGTCTTAAATTGACAGCCAGTCCGTGAACACCAAAAAAAAATTTAAATTTTCTGATCCCCCTATTGAAAATTTACAAATCCGTATCATAATGTGAGCCAGTTTCGTTTTCCTAGTATTCACAGATTGGTGTGTGAAAATGGGTAAAATTTCAGTCCGAGCAGGATTTTAAGAGTACCTATTTATTTTTTCAGAACTTCAGTTGATTAATAAATTCGCCGGTTACAGCGGATTTATAGGAGTCAGATAAAAATTGCCTATTTTACCGGCAACCCAGTGAACACCGGAAAACACGGTTCCGCATTATAGTTAATTTTCGGTTCTTAAAACGGAACCTCATATCGTCTAAATCCCCAAACTTACACCACAATTCAAACAACTTAATTTAGCCGAAAGTCCTGATACTGCTTCAATTTGGAACTATGTCGCAACTTCGGTAAAAAGGAACATTATCATGAAAAAAGTTTTGTTAAAATGGGGGGGGGGGGGGGGGACTTGGTAAATATATAATTCAGGCAATTTGCGTTGTAAGTGTTGCATCGCGAACACATGCCCTTTCATCTACTTCTATTTTTGCCGAACTACCTATTATCCGTGTAATCATCGGTGCTTTGATTACCTTTCTATTCGGTTGTCACTTTCTATCCGATTGTCATTCGAGCAAACAACAAAATGGTACGCGAGATGTCGTGCGCCCATCTTTTAAACGATTAACTATATTCGCTATCTTGACTCACCGTTTGCCCAAATTACGGGACAAACGGCTATTTTTTAGCTCTTACCTTAG
>JAIROD010000728.1 GCA_031257725.1 Planctomycetaceae bacterium
AAATGAGCCTATCGCCCTTTCAGGGCTTTCGTTTTCGAGGAATCAGAACGTAGGGCGTTGCCCTACGCTAATGCGGATTGCCCTTTCAGGGCGATAAAAAAATTCCACTGATATATTACGATAAAAGGTATTTTTAGAGATTCCCTCTTGCTTAGTAGGGAAAGATCGGTACAATGATCAAAGTTTGCAATGATTGGAACAATTGTTGTGATCGTTTTGGAGGGTAAGCGAATGGCTAGCGGCCTCATTGGAAATGAGGTGTCTCGAAAGGGATTGCGGGTTCGACTCCCGTGCCCTCCGCTTGACATTAAACTTTTTCCTAACGCTCAAGCGTTTATAAGGGAACTTCTAATATTTTAACCGCAGAGTTTTTAGAAAGATCATTTTGTCCTCTGAGTCCTTATTGTCCCCAATGTCCCTATACAATGTTTCGTGAAAGGACATTAGGAACCCAATGAGACATAGACATAAAGGACAATAAAAACAATGGGACAATAAAATCTTGTAATATATCAGTGGAATTTTTCGGAGATTGAAGTTTATTTTTTACCCCCCCTAGCCCCTCCGAAGGGGGGGAATAATTCCCCTCCTTCGGAGGGGCTAGGGGTGGTCATTCGGAGGAAACGACGGACAAGTTAAAAAAAATATTCCGCTTATATATTACAAAATCTTTAATCTTTAAAGCAAGCGTTAATTTGTTCCAAAGAGTTCTTTGTTGCCGATAACGCGAATTCCACGTGATTGCAATTTTTGAATGGCGGCGTCGGGATTGTCAAAACGGAATACGATAACGGCATTGCCTGTTTTTTGGAAAAAACCATACATGTATTCGATATTGAGACTGGCTTCGTCCAACACATCAAGAATATCCGCCAAGCCGCCGGGGCGATGATCCACCGCCAACGCAACGACCTCCGAAACCTTGACCACCACCCCGTTTTTCTCAAATTCCTGTTTTGCCCGCTCCCAGTCTCGAACAAGAATCCGTAGGATACCAAACTGTTCCGTATCCGCAAGAGCCATCGTTTCAATATTGATTCCACTGTCAGCCAAAGTTCGGCACGCTTTGCGAACATTACCCGGCTTGTTTTCCAAAAAAAGCGAAAGTTGTTTCAGTTTCATAGCAGTAAAATACTGTAAATATTGGTTGACAAATAAATCGGCCGGCTAACATCGGTTGATGTTGTAGATGTTTGTTGTTCCTTCCGATTTTACTACGAACATATTAGAAGCGGATAAAATATACCTGAACAAGGGGCATGTTGGCAAGTCCCCGCAAAAATTTAGCAACCGGAATGCAATGTTCAAAAGAACTTAAATCAGGGAGTTGACCGTATATCACTGCGCTTGCCCCCAAACAACAAACATTTCCCTTTTTCTGTGTGTCATCGGCGTTTATCCGATTCAATTGTTGGGCATCTTCGTGACGAATTGAGCGTATTTTTAATAGTTCATGCGTAACATGAGGTTAAGATATTATATTTCCGGTATTGACACACCTCTTTCCACTCTTTCCCGTTTGGAAAACCGGATTACCGTCAAAAAGATTTTTGAATTACAAAAATTATCTGTTGAATTTTTTACCATTAATGACCGACAAAAAATTCCTGAAGTGAAAGAGCGGGAATATTCAATCCGGCGGCTTTTTGGCGTAACTCAAAATCGTTGGAAAGCAGTTGTGCCGGCTTCTTTTCCAAAAGCAACCGCTTGGTTACCGCAAGAATCTGAAGATCACATTCATCATTGCTATTCGTTGCAACATTGAATTTCGGTAATAATTGCCGTACTTCCGAACGGTTTATGCGGGTTTGTAAAATACGGTTTGCGGGAAATTGCCGGATATGACTCAATATTCGTTGCGATTTCTTTCCTCCGGCATTTTTATCTTTGGCACGATTCGACAACTCGTCAAGAACAATTTGCGGCAAAACACAAATATCATTGTTATTCAACCGGTTTAAAATTTCCTCATTGTGAAAGAAAATATTCGTATCAATTACAAGATAAAATGATGTTTCCTGCCGGTTTTTCAAAACAGGAACTGCTCCGTGTGTAGCCGTTTCGTGAAATAACAGAAAATCACGAAGTATTTGAATTTCATTTCGATTTTTGGAGTCGTCGTTATTTCCGTACAGTTCCAGCCAGTTTTTAATTTGAACGGCAAGATGCTTATTTTCCTCTTTTGGAAAATTTTTCTGAACCGGCGGTTTCTTCAGACATTGCCGAACCAGTTTTTTTAATAATACATATTGATCCATCATGTAAAAATGCACGATTAAACTATTTTCCAAAACTTCGATCAAGGATTATTTTACTCGATTTTGGGTAGTTGTCCATATTTTATTGACCACAGATTACGCAGATGGTCGCAGATTATTTTGAGGATAGTTCTTCGATTGCGTCACCAATCACCAATCACCAATCACCAATTACAACCGCCAATAAAAACAATCTGCGAACATCTGTGAAAATTTGTGGACGATTCTTTGGGACTCTGTGAGTAACGGTCTATTTTTATTTTATCCAAAGATTACACAGACGGGCGTTTGTTGCACCGCAAGGGTTGCCCCAAAT
>JAIROD010000140.1 GCA_031257725.1 Planctomycetaceae bacterium
TGCTTCAAGTGAGTACATTGATGTCCGCCGGATGGGGGAAATCTGCAAGTCCGGTGGGAAGAGGGGCGGGATAGAAATACCCGCCTACTCGACTGTTAAAAAAGTTAAAACAAAATAGACAATTACTCAAGAGGTCGCCTGCCTGATATTGAACAGCCTGTTACTCCCCAAAATCCGAAACAATCAGCGATCCTTTAGAATCGGAAGATGCCGTCGATAGCGAAACTGAACATTTGTTTTTTATTGTTGCCATAAACACCTGATTGGGTATTGGTTGTTATGTCGGTAACAACAACGTTTGACCAATCGTAACGTATTTCCGGTCGTATGGTGATGTAACGGGTTGGTTTCCAATTGGTGCCGAGAGTAATTTGGAAATAGTCTTCGCCTTCCAGATAGTAGATGCCGGGAGCAACAAGAACATCTTTTTGGATTCGGGATTGTCCGTTATCGCGGAACCATTCGCCGCGTAACCCAAGAGCAAAACGTTCATTCCATTTCCATTGCAAATATTGAGCAAAAGAATACCATCGGGCAGTTCCTCTTGTTCCATCAGACAGATTCAAGGCGGCTCCGTTTTTTTCGTAACCGAATGTGTGTTCCAAAGCGTAATACCATTGCGGAGCCAATTGATGTTGCACCGTCAGAGCGTAACTGGTTCGGTTATCGCCGTTTCGGAAAGACTCTTCACCGGAGTGAATCAGCAACGATAAAGCGGTTCGTTTGTCGAAACTTTTCCATTCCAATCCGGCAAGTCCGCTTAAATTGTCGTTTGCTTTGTCAAAAATATCCCAACCGCGTGAAAATCCGAGCAATGCGGAAACGCGTGAGGAAAGTTTGGCGGTTGCGGTCATTCCGGTCAACGTGGTTGGCGAACCGTACATAAAACTGTACGAATGAGAATAAAAGAAATTTTCCGGCGACATCGCCGATTCAATGCCCATTCCCGAATAAAAATGTCCCGCCTTAACCGTAACGCCATTGCCGGCCGGAATAAATAATTCGGCATAAGCCTGCGGCAGAGAAAGACCATAAAGTGAAACAGTTCCGAGACGGCGCGTTCCGGAGTTTGAATTCCAATGCAGACTGGCGACCAACGGTTCCAGTGTGGACTGATCGGGAGAGATATAACTGTAACGTCGTGTTTCCAAACCGACGGAACCGGTAAAAAAGTAATCGGTTCCGTAAAGAAGATCGACTCGTCCGCCCCAATCCCAACGTCCGCCGCGTGAATGAACACGCCGCCCAAACGTCAGATAAAGTTGATTCATAACCGCTTCGGCATTTCGGTCATTGTAATAAAGAGGCGTGTTATTCCGGTTTTCGGGATAATGGGTATTCATAAACGCTCCAACGGTAAACCAGCCGTCAAAATACCACGCCCCAACCGTTTTATTGATACATTGCGAAAAACCGCAACTGTCACAAACACCGCGTTTAGGCGTTTGTTTGCTTAAATGCCGAAAAATTTCCAGCGACAAATGGGAGGAACAACCATCATCACCGCAAGTTAAATCATCACCACTATGAGTATTATTGACGGTATAGGGACTTTGTGAAATTCCTTGTTGATTTGTTACCGAATTGGTTCTTTTTTTCTGCGGCAACAGGGAAACAGGATATTTTAAAAAGGATAAGGATGAGATGGTGTTCGGGGTTGGTGAAGCAGGAACGGAATCCGTAATATATTCTGTCGGAGGAGCCGGAGCATCGCTTGCCACAACCTGTCGAATCGGATTAAGTGATTCCTCTGTCTCCGGTTTATCAGAGGTATTAGGATGATTATTTGATGTATCAGAATTTGCAAGTTTATCAGAGGTATGAGGTTTATCAGGGGTATCAGATGTTTTATTTTCACTTTCACTTTTATTTTTACTTTTAGGTTTATCAGACTCATTGGATTTACTGAGTTTATTGGTTGATTTATTGGTTTTTTGAAATTTATCGGACTGTTTTTCGGCGGTGTTGCCGATATTGCCGGTGGAACTGTTACGGTAACGTGGACGCAATACCGATGGGGGATCCGGAGCAACCTGATAATAGATGTTTGGGACATATCCTTCATCGTGATTAGCAACAAAAGTATCCGGCGGAACCGGAACCGTTTGCACTGGAGCCGTTTGCACCGGAACCGTTTGTACCGGAGCCGTTTGCAACGAAACTGCCGAAGATGAAACGCTTTTTTTCTTAGATGCAGATTGTGTTTGGGTGTTCTGATCCGGTTCATTGATGAAGGGAAACGGAACTTTTTCGGGAGACAAAAACGGATCATTCTGAGCCCAAACAGAAGGCACACCAACACAAACCGGAAAAAAAATTCCGAAAAGTAAAAAAAATTGAAGAAAAAAATAAGAACGCATTGGAATTTTCAATTGGATTACCATAAAATACATGACGATTCGTTTTGAACTTAACTATTTGTTGTAAAACAAGTTACGGAGATACAACGAGATTGTCGATGTTCTTTGGTTGGGGAAGAATACATTTTTTTGCGAAATGAATCAAGAGATGATTAATACTGAAAATTGCAAGAAGTCTTCAACTGATCCAACCATTGAAAAATCGATTCATCTGATAAAATTTATCGGTTTGTATTTACCGGAATAAAACAAAAAAACGGTATATTCGGAATATTTTGACATTTCCAGCGTTATATTTTCTCTGTTTTATCTAATTTGTAATAATAGAAGCCCAATCGTTTGAAAAAAGGAGTGTTTGTTGTTTTGGGTCAACCCTGCTTGAGGTTACCC
>JAIROD010000859.1 GCA_031257725.1 Planctomycetaceae bacterium
AAAAATGATCGTCCCGTTAGGGACGATATGTTGGTAAAAATTGGAATCAATGCCAAATATAAATTTCACCAACATTGCGTCCCTACGGGACGCGGATCATTTTGTTATACTGTTTTCTACCAATAGGTCGTCCCTAACGGGACGAAAATTGGCATTATTCTCCAATCACTGATGCCTCAAAAATTCTGAAATAATCAGAAAAAATAAACTTCAATCTCCGAAAAAAATTCCACTGATATATTACATAGATTCTCTTTTCTACAAACACGAGATATTGGTCGTCTGATTTTTGGGGGTTACGGGCTTGAAGGGGTACTTGAACAATACCGAAAAAGCACTAGACTATTTAGTAATAATGTATTCTCAAGAAAAAAACCTTTTTTCAATATAATACTTGGGCATCTCTAATAATTCAATTTTTTATTTTCAACCTGTTAATTAATAATTATTAATTAATAGTTAACGACGGGGTTTACCCCGTGTTCTAGGGTTAAGTCGAACAACGCGGGGCAAACCCACACCGTTAACTAACCTTCAGTAAATTCTGAATTATTAGAGATACACCAACAAATCACAAACCGTAGTAAGACAAAGGTCGTTAACCTCACAAACCAGGGAAATCCTCCACGTTTCTGTCTTGGAACACAGTTACGTAAAAAACTCTTGGGTCAGCGGGAAGAAATCCTAATTTTGCGGTTACATCGTTCCTGTTTTGTACAATTTTTTCAGGTGTTTCTTGTTCCATTTGCATCATATCATTTACTGTTCATTATAATGCCTGCACCAATCCACGTTAAGACGTTACTTTCTTGCCCGCACTGCTGGATGGAATTTCCAACGGAACAAATTCTCTACATTGCCGAATCTCAAGACCTTATCGGCGATCCGAAACTCGGTGACCAATATTCCCATCGTTTTCTACCGTTGCGTTTTGATGAAGCACGGTGCTGCCTACGATAGTGACGGTGTTCTCTGTCACCGTTACGCTTGTCCGAATTGTCATTTAGAGATTCCGCGACAAATGTTCCACCTACCGGATTACTTCGTTTCCATTGCCGGTGCGCCTGCTTCAGGAAAATCATATTTTCTTGCCTCAATGATTTGGCAACTCCGCAAAACAATGGCACAAAAGTTCTGCCTCGACTTTAACGATTGTGATCCTGCCCTCAACCGCCGTATTCGGGAATACGAATCCGCCCAATTTATGGGCAGCGACGACCCCGACAAACCAGTTACGATTGAAAAGACCGATATTCAAGGCGATATTTACAACCAAACGGTCATTAATAATGTTTCGACCACGTTAGCGCAGCCGTTTTCCTATTCCATTATGCCGGTTCCTTCTCATCCGTATTATCAAACCATTAAAAATGCAGCGCAGGTTTGTTGTATGTACGATAATGCCAGCGAAAGTTTTCTGCCAGGCGCCGATTTGACTTCGCAACCCGTTACACGGCACTTAGCAAGTTCTGACGCAATATTTTTTGTATTCGACCCAACACAGGATGTCCGTTTTCGCGGGGCATGTAAGAAGCCGGTGAACGATCCGCAAATGATGCAGACGGAGGGGGTTGATGTCCGAAAAAGTTCGATTGCTCAAGAGACCGTATTAACTAATGTCGTTACCCATATCAAAAAGTTGACCCATACTTCAGCACAGAACCGGTTAAAAATGCCGTTGATTATCGTGTTGACCAAATACGATGCGTGGCAGCAATTAGTGGATTTTAAAAATTCCGAAAAACCGTGGGTCAAAACAAGCAATTTGCCGGTTCGCATTTATAACGATGTCGAGGTACAGAAGCGTTCCGATGTATTACGGACATTATTACTTGATCTGATCCCCGGTCTTGTTTCGACCGCGGAGGTGGCTTCGGAGAATGTTGCCTACATTGCCGTCAGTGCAACCGGTTGTGCACCGGAAGTTGGTCCCGTTGATCCAATATCCGGAAAATGTCCGCTGGTTTATCGTCCTAGAAACATTAAACCGATTTGGGCGGAAGTTCCCTTCCTTCATTCGCTCATGATGACAGGACGTAACTGTACATTAGTCCTGTCTGATGTAACGGCAAGAGCGGCTGCAAAAGCCGCCGCCAAAAACGTATCTCATTGACCAAAACTCCAACGACTAACGCCAATGATTCAGGAACTTATATCGACTTCGTTACCGAAATGTTTGAACGGCAATCCGGGTTTTGGTGTTGCTGCTCAAACGGTTGGAATGGCACCGAATGTTGCGCAAGCGGCAGCGGCATTGAGCGGTTATACCCATCTGTTTCCGGCAGGAAATTCGAGTAATCCGGTTGCCTATATTCATATTATCCGCAATCTCGGCGGACAACGTCGGCACTTCGTTTCACGGGTTGCCGATGCGGGTAATGATTACAGCGGACGCACAAACCGTATCGGACATCATTGGATTATCGAAGAACCGGACGATGTACAAAAATTGCCGTGCGGACCGGCGGCAATATGCGCTCATTCGTCTTTGTTCCAAACAAGTTATACCAATAAAGCACAGGAACTTCCACGCGGTAAACAAATTGCAAATGTTCCCGTTAAGGCGGATGTTTGCAAAGTATGGCAGCAGATAACCGGCGATACCGGCTGGGCAGCTGCGGTTGCGGAACACATCGAAAAAGGTTTGCCGGTTAGCATCGTGTATGCGCCGGGCAGCGTTGATTTGGCAATATTATTACAAGAAATGTTTGCGCTGCTTTCGCCGCAGATACGTTGGCGAACTTCGTTCAGCACTTACTTTATGAAAAGTCAAGAAACGCCATCCGACCGGATTCAGATAAAATGCATTGTGAAAGGCAGTGAAGCGGAACCGTTTGCGCGGACGGTTCCGAATACGTTGTTGCTTAATCTGACGCAGCCGTTAGGAACGGCACCGTTCGGAAAATACACGGAAACCGCACGGAATGGTCAAAAAACTGTTGTTCCGCCGTCCGAAGTTCTACCCCCCAAAACAGTGGTACCGACCGTCGGAACCGGTAGCGATGTAACGTTTCCGAAAGCGAATACTTACGATTTGCCGGAGGAAATATTTGACGTTGTGAACGAACAGGAAGTTCCAACACGCGCACGTATCATCGCATCCAGCTGTATTCCGCGAAAAAAGGCAAAACCGAAGCAGTTACCATGGTTGATGATTACTGTAAGTGTTTTGGCGGTTCTCCTGCTCGTTGGTGTCCTGGCGGTAACAATGAAAGGCGGAAAAAAGACACCGGATATTGCGTCACAACAACCGGCAGTTGAGAAGACTGTTGAACATCCGGTAGAAAAACAACAGGAAGAGAACCCCGAAGTGAAACCGGAAGAGAAACCAGAAGAAAAAACCGAAGAGAAGACCGAACCAGAACCGAAAGAAAACGCTCCCGAAGACGAACCGCCGCAGCCAGACCCTGCCGCTGTTTTCATTGGAAAACTTAAGCCGTTACGGGATAAATGGGACAATGATGTCAGTAAGTCCAACGATATAAAACAAATGAAGGATTTGCAAAAAGAACTCCAAACGCTTTTGGATAATTCTAGAGATCAAAATGTTGGTGAATCGCTGACGCAAGGAATAACCCTTAAAACGAGTATTGAAAATAAAATAAGCGAAGTACAAAAAGCACAAGCGGATAAAGAACAACTGCAAACAGCATTAGAGAATTTGCGCAAAAGAAAATACTGGAGCGATCTTGCCTTGATAGACAACAAAGAGGAGAATAAAAAAGTTAAGGAATTTGACCTTAAATTAGAAGGCGTAACTGCCGACGTGAAAATTGGCTATATTCCGTTTGTGCTGTTGGATGAAACCAAAGACAGCAATGGAAATGTGAAAAAAATTGAACAGAAACAAGAAGGACAGAAAATCGAATTCTTTTTTTCGGAAGAAAAAGATGAAAACAAGAAAAAGATTGCAACTTTTGAAGTTAAAGACGGTAAAATCATGTTCCAGTGGCTTGCAGTTACTGACGGACGAGATGCCCCATATCCTTTATCGGATTGGGACAAGAGATTAAACCGCATTTTGTTAGCGAAGTTACAAATTACTATAGGCAAGGAAATGCATAAAATTCCCCTTTGGCAACCTATCAAACGTAATGATTTAAATTTATTGTCCGATGATGGAGTTAATCTTTGGGAAGTACCTTCAGCTGATAAGTCAATAGAGAAAAGTACAGTTATGAAAAAGTTTCTCTGCAATCAGGGGAAGGAAAATCTATTGGTCTTTTTTGATGAGATTCAGGTATTAGAGGGAGTAGAAAAAAATAAATCATTGCCGGTTGAAAAGAATAAGTTGACAACATTTGACGGAACTACTTGGTACCATTCAGCATTTTCATTACCGGCAGATAAATTGCCGTTAGTAATATTTGAGCAGGCAGCAGATGGTAAGAATTTTGCTGTACAAATCCATGCGGAATACGGGACATCGCCTCAATTTTCTTTAGTTGATTTCGTAAAGAATAAGTTTACCGACAAAAAGAAAGATGCTGAAAAAAATGCCGCCAAGAATTACGTTAAAGATATACAAATACGTAATTTCAAAATTTCTCTTGTGAAAGCGGATAAGGATAAGGACATTGCAGCCAAAATAATAGAAATAGAAACGGACAAAGAAAAGGAAAGGAAAGAAAAAGAAAAGGCAAACGAAGAGAAAAAGAAAGAAAAGGAAAAAGACCAAGAGAAAATAAAAAATTTGGACGGAGAAATAAAACATTTAAGCAATGCAATAACCAAGTTGGATGAAGAAATTGAGAAAAAACGTAGCGATTTAGAGAATTTGAAAGGGCAACTTGACGAGAATTTATTGTTACTTCTGGAGAGTCAACCCAAATAGACACGCATACACTTCGCTTAACGCACCATACCTGCTATACTATAAACAGTTGCCAATTGGTCATTTTGTCTCAGTCGGTAGGCAATGTTTCGCTGAAACATTGTTACCAGTCGAGGAAAAACAAGCAATTGATAGCAGTTTGTCGTATCATTACAAGGAGAACATAATGACAATACGTGAATCAATAAAATTTGAAATAGATGCTTTATCGGAGGAGCAGCTTTACGCCGTTCGGGACTTTATCTTGTTCCAAAAATACCGTTCTTTTTTGGAAATGGACGACACGGCTTATTTGAACAGCATACCCGGTATGACCGAGTCTATCAAAAAAGGCATTGAAACGCCGGTTTCGGAATGTCTGCCGCTATCAAGGGTGTGGAATGATGTATAATATCGTACTGACACATCAGGCAGCGAAAGATGCTCAAAAACTGGAACAAACCGGTTTGAAGTCCAAGGCGGTTGTATTGTTGAAAATCATTCGTACAAATCCGTTTCAAAATCCTCCGCCATACGAAAAATTAAAAGGTTTCAATGTTACTTATTCACGAAGGATAAATATCCGACATCGGCTTGTTTATGAGGTTTTACCCAACCAAAACAACGAAAAAGACGACAATGGAACACCATACCAAGGGACGATCAAAGTCGTTCGCATGTGGACGCACTACGAATCGTAAAAAATCGACTCGATTTAACCTCAGCATCGCAGATGCGAGATGGAGGAATGACAAGAAAATTTCACTGAATAATTACAAAAAATAAAATAACCAATTTCTACCCGTTTGCAGTATTGATGAGTACATTAACGAACCTGATCGAGGACATTAAATTAACTTTGGCGCACAGCGATGCAGTGTCTCCAGAGAAGATTCAAATATTAGCGACACAATACGCTGATGAATGCCGCCGTCTGAACGAGCGGTTTAGAACGATACTGCCGTCTTTGCAAAACGGGAATCTTTCCGAAGCAATCCGTCTCGCCGAAATGCCGCCGAATCTGACCGATTGGTACGGCACACTCAATTTTGAGAACCGCGAGGAATGGGTCGAAATCGTGCAGGCACTTGATTTTGACGAACCATTGCCGTTGCCGGAAGAAATAATGTTGCTTTTAAACGATGCGTATCTGACGCAATCGCCGCTTGAACCGTTGTTGAAACAAAACCGGCTTTACGCTCTGAACGATTCACCGATTGCCGACCGGTTGCAAGTCATTCGGGCAATCGCTAAATATGATACGCAAAATTTCTTTTGGCGGGAAGACATTGAGAAATTTGAAAAGATTCGGCATACGCAATTGAAACAAGATGTCAATAAGGCACTTCAAACGAAGGACAACACAGCAGTGAGCGAACTGTTTCGGGAATTGTCCGCACCGGATTGGATTGCACCGCCTCCGAAAGAATACCGCCTTGCCCTTTTTACTTTTATGTTACAAGGTTATCAGCGGAAACTCCAAAAAGCGTTTGATGCCTACAATTATCCCGACGGACAACAATGCTATGATTCAATGCTTCGCCTTTGCGAAAAAAACCGGATACCGATGCCGGCAAGCATCAATGCGGAAATCCAACCGGCTGTTGATTGGCTTGCCAACGAATCACAAATTTTAGAATCACAGGAACGGTTTGATACTGCGGTTGCCGAACTGAAGGAAACGCTTGAAAACGGTGAGAACATACAAGAACTGGATCGTTGTTATTACAGCGCAGAACAGGCGGCGGCAAACATCAGTCAAACACTTCCTCGTGAGACAATGGAATGGTATAAACGGCGAAAACAGAATTTTGAACAAACACGGCAAAACCGGTTACGCGTAACAGTTACGCTAATCGTTGCCGTATGCCTCCTCATCGTTTCCGGTATTTCGTATGGTTTAATCGTCCGCAATTTTACCGCTCAAGTTGAGGCAGCCGTTACAAGTTTGCAAAGCGTCAAAGACGAAAAACGTTATGATGATATTGACCAAACGATTGAACGGGTCGAAAAGAAAAATGCAAAAGTTGCTGCCGACCCGAAAGTCGAAAAATTGTTCGATGAACTGCGGATAATGCAGAAAGAGGATAAAGAGCGTGCCGCAAATTTTGAACGTGCTCTTACCCAAATTGAAATTGCACTGGACGAAAAACCGGAACTGGCGGAATTGAAGAAACTGACCGCATCCATCGAAAATTGCGAAAAATTGAAACGTACCAATGAAGAGGAAACGAAATTTTCGGACATGAAACGAAAACATCAAGTTGCCGTCAATCAGCGTCAACGGGAACTCGACACCGCTTTCGGTGATAAACTTGCGGTGTTATCGAAACAATGGAACGAAATCCGCCGTTCCCGTGATATAAAACAAATGACCGAGTTGGAATCAGAAATAAAGTCGCTTTTGCAACAATCGCCTGAAGTTAGTGCAAAACAACTGTCCGAAGGAAAAGAATTTTTAACGGATATTCAAAACGTAACAGAGAGAGTACGCAAAGCACAATCAGCAGACGAAATCGTTAAACAAATCAGAGAAGTGTCCGGCTGGAACAGTTATCAAACGGCATTGAAGCGTTTGGTGAATGACCATCCGTCGCACGAAGCGGTAAGCGATGCCAAAAACATTTTAGCACAACTCGATGATACCAATAAAATTGTTCAGACGTATGCTGCGTTGTCAAAAAAAGTCAACGATTGTAGCAAAAATATGAGTGAACTACAAAAGCATATCGCCGAAATCAACCCCCCAATCAAGATACTGACGGAAAAAACCGGCACGGATGTTGATGCTTTTATACCGTTTATTAAACGTTTTGATAAAATTGCCGAGACCAAGCCGTTAGGTGCAGAAACATTTCGTAAAACAAATGACGTTCTTGTAACAATATCAAAGAGTAAACTGTATCCGCTTATTTATGAAAAGAAATGGTATTATATGGTAGAAGCTCCGTCCGAGACCGCAGAAAATCGCGGTAAGTACAAATATAAAACGAGTGTAGCCAGCACAGAGAAAGAAATAAAGGAATACAAAATAAAAGCAGATATAAACAAGATCGCCGTAGATACGAACAAGCAGCTAACAGGAAATCAATTTGAATTTGCTGTTGAAGCACGGAAAGAGTTACGCAGCATCGGTAACGATACGCCATTAGAATCCGCTGTGGACAAAATTGAGAAAATCCTAACGGAGATGCAGGATCAGACGGGTCTTGACCCGATTCTGAAATGTGTAATACTTAAATATTTCCTTGATGATTTTTCCGCCGTCGAACCGGTCTTCAAGGAAACATTTCAGAATTATCTGAAATCGTTGACGGACAGCAAACTTGATTTCGATTACAATTGGATGGAGGTTGAAAGTGATAAGACCGAAACGCAACGTAATCTGGCGGAATCGCAACTTCGTATTTTACCGGATTTGAAATCCTTATTCGCTAAGGCAAAACAAGATTTCAAACGGTTCGTAAATTCCCTGACGATACCTGATTTAACGTGGCTCGGCATTGTGGATAGACCGGATAATACTCGGTGGACTTGTACCGGTTCATTAACCGGAAAAAGCGGAACGCTGTGGGTGTTCCGTAAAGAACATGATAAAATGCAGCCCATCAAAATCGGAACCTTGAAAGACGGCAATGTGTCGATTGACAGACAGAGCGAATGTGTCCGTTTTTTACCGGTGTATTTAATGAATAACCACGATTAACCCCCTTTCACCCTCATTGCGTTTATAATTACGATGAACTACTATCTCCGCGTAAAAGGTAAACTGTTTGGTCCGTTTGAAGAGAATCAACTCGTCGATATGAAGGCGAAAGGGAAGATTTTTAAGAACACCGAATTGTCTTCCGACCGTGTGAATTGGGTTCCGGCAGAAACTCTGGATTTTCTGTTTCCGCCTTCTCCTTCAGCATCGGCAACAGCCCAGCTACCGACGACAACCGGATATACAACAGTATCGCCGGAACC
>JAIROD010000876.1 GCA_031257725.1 Planctomycetaceae bacterium
TCTTTGCAGGATGATCGGGAACGTTGTTTCAAATATGGCATGGACGATTTCTGCTCCAAACCCGTCAACGCCGACCGACTCCTTAAAATGATCCGAAAATGGTTGAACAATATACCTTAGTAATATATCAGTGGAATATTTGTAAAAAAATCCGATTTAACGCCTTTAGGCGTTCAATGTGAATAACCGCTGGTTTCAACCGGCGGTAACGGACACACAACCACCTCAACCCCTTTAGGGGTTGCACAAAAGCGGTATTGAAACTTGTAAACGATCAATTACTATAACCTCAATCCAAAAAAAATAAAATGGAAATTCGACCCAACTCAAAAAATACTAAAAATATTCAAGAGGAATTAGGAAACTTAGCAGTACCCTATTGATTCCAGATTGGGATTGGCGATAGATACTGTAATGGGTTTAGGCGTTGCCATGGGTTTGAAGTCGGCGATTGTTGATTGGGCGGGGCAATCGCCGCAGGAACTTCAAACCGTACCCCCGAAATACTCACATCGTCAATATGAACCTCGCCCAATCCCTGCAACCCAAACGTTACATAATAATTGCCGTCCATCGGAACAATCCGGTAAAACGTAAATTCCTGCCAACCTTTTGTCTCCAAAAACCGCAACGCCAACGCCTCGCCGCCAAGTGAATCGAAAATCATTAACCCGTCCACCGTTGATTCCAACCTTTGCGGAATACGCACCCAACCATGAACACAAATCATTTCCCCGATTCTTACCGGAATGGGCGGCGTGGTCATCCAAATCGGCGTTGTTTCCAACTGCACCGGTTTGTCTTCGGAAGTTGTCGGTAACACCATCATTTGCAATCCTTTTTGTCCAGACCGTTTGGCATTCGCCGACATATCCCGTTTCGGCGACGCTACACCCTCAACACGATGCGATACTGTTTCCCAACCAACTTGGTTCATCTGATAAAGATTTTCCATATCGCCGCCAAGCAAACGGTTTTCCCCTAACATTGCTCCGTTTGTCCGTTGATAGGCAATTAAGTAATAGGGCAATGTCGCAAAAGTTACCGAAACCGGCGTCATACAAAGATTGAGTTCATGCCGTGTTGCTTCCTGAAGCATTTCCCGCGCTGTAACCCGAAGTCCGCGTGTTGCTATTTCGGCTTGAAGATATGCTCGGGCATAGTCCGGCGGACGACGCCGGGCAAGATTCTTCGCAAGATCAATCGCACTTTTGGTCGTATTAATCATGGTCGCCTGCTCTTTAACTGCAATAAGCGGTAAATTGTCTTTCGGATGAACCGGAATCGCTTTCATTTCCGCCGATTGTTTTAAAATGGAAAGGACTTGTTCGGCGGCGGCAAGTTGAAGTTCCGCAAGACGGCAGGCTAAATAAGCGGCACGCGGTCCAATCTCTTTGGCACGTTTTTCAATATTGGCGTAAATCGCGTCCGCTTCGCCGAAAAAAATCAACGAATTGAGATTCGCTTCCGGCAATTCAATCTGAATGCCTCCGGCAACACGTTTCGTGTCAATAGGATAAAGACTGCCGGGAACAAGATGATAAGCGTCGTAAGTTTCAGGGATTCCCGAAATAACATATTTAACATTCCCGACAATCGCCGCACTGAGAGCCATCTGGTTTCGGTTTTCCTGCCAGATCGGAATCAACAACCGTGAATGTCCCGCCTTAATCACTGCACTGGACATCGGACGGCGATTGGATTTAACCAAGGTCGGTGAAACACTTCCCGCCGAAAACCATTCTTCAATCAGTTGGAGTTCCCAGTTGAGCAATTCCAGAGCGGTTCGCCGAAATTCACTTTCAGGATCATTGTTTGTGAGGGGTGTGTTCGATGTAAATAAAATTCCATGCGTTCCGGTTGCCAACGCCTGATACACCTGCATTTTAAGCTGTTCATAGGAGAACGGACAAATTGATTGCGGATTAGCCTCGAACATTGTCCATTGGTTCGCGAGTTTCACGGAAGCTTGGGTTTGGACGGTACACCAAAACGGCGTGTCCGGTCTTGCCAGTTGCGGGTAGGAACGTTGCCAATCCCGCAACGCCGGAAAATCCAGCGATGACAGAAGCGGTTCTCGACGCATCATCAGAATATCAGCAATTCGACTGTATTCACGAACACCGCTTCGCGCGGTACACAAAATGGGCCGTCTCCGAACCCGATCCGCACTTTGTAACACCGAAACCCATTGCGAATAAACCGCATGATTCGGCTGTGTACACTCATCGCCAAGATTCCACACCAAAACATTGTCAAAAGCGGAATCAATAACCGACGTTCCCAATGAGGAAGGTTGCGGTTGTGCGTTGGGACTGAATTTCGATGCGGCAGCCAGTTCAGACGGTCCCGGCGGTGAACAAATTAACCAGATTCCGGCGTTTTTGGCTTCTTGCAATAACGCGGCGGTTGGACGTTCTTTAATCCATGCGGCGTTAAATTCCAGTTGACGCAAAAACGTTAAGGGTTCACCGTTGTATTCGATGGCACGCACTCCAATCGGAATGTCGTCAACAGAAAGAATTTGATCGGAAAGTCGAATAGGCATCAGGGCTGCCGGTGAAACAATCTGCGGCGACTGACTGGTCAGCGAAAACCGAATTTCATCTTGCTCCGAAAAAACAGAACGTTGAGAATTGTCAAATTTTTCAAATCTCTCAAATTTTTCAAATTTTTCAACTAATCGCGGAGGAATTGACGAGTTTTGGGAAATGCCGGAGGAATTGAGATTGCCGGAAATAGGGGTTGCTTTTAAGGGAGAGGAAGTTCGGTTGGCAAGCGGAGAAACCCATTCGGTGTCGCCGACAGGATTTTGTGAGCGGGTTGTTTGAATGTACACCGATTTCAAGCCCGCTTCAATTTTAAAACCGTCAAAATTAACCGGATTAAAACACAAGGCTTGTTTTTCAGATTCGCAACGGCTTAAAACGGTGTCGGGAGCGGCGACATGCCCGATTACTTCGAGTGAATCGACCCAAAGAGTTTTGGGAGTTGGTGGAGTTGTCCCCGGTTCGACAAGAAGAACGAGTTGGCGGACATATTTATCCCGTAAATCAAGATTCATTTTGAGTTCGGCACGGAGTAATTTTCCAAGTCTTTCCGTTTGTTGTAATAAAGTTGGTTTTCCGTTTTTATCCCAAAATCCGAGTTTTTCCCATTTATTTGATCCGGAGTATTTGGTACCGGTAACGAGGTAGGTGATTGGTTTTCCGTTTTCGGGGTGGGCGGTGTTGGGGAGTACGATTTGGGCGCCGATAGTAATTCCCGATTGATTGGACTGAACATAAAGAGTCGGCAAAAGGTCTTCAATAATCAGCGGAAAACCAATGGAATGACCGAGAATGACGCAAGAATCGGTTGGGAGTGTGAACTGGAACATTTCAGATTTTTTCCCTTGAAACGATTGGAGTGGGGAACGTTGTTGCTCGGCAATGGTTCCACGCTTTTCGGAATGCAATACTCTCCAACTTGGAAAATCATTTTCAAAATATTCTGTCCAGGTTGGTTGTAATAAATTCGTCTGCCCTAACAGGAATCCGCCAACAGGGTCAAATGTTCCCCAAACGAGGACAACGAAAAAACAGAAATAGGGGAAAAAAATCTGTTGTTTACTCATGAGTGGGTGGTTGATAAAGAATATAGAAAACGGTTATCATAGTCGATTGACTCTACTGAGTTTCAGCGACAAAATCGTGTTTTAGCCAATTTTGACGAATCATAACAATTTTGAACCATCCGGTAAAGAACAAAAAATCCAATAGGGAATCTCTTAATAATTCAGATAATAATTCAGAATTTACCAAAAGTTGACGGCGTGGGCTTGCCCCGCGTTGTTCGACTTAACCCTAAAAC
>JAIROD010000878.1 GCA_031257725.1 Planctomycetaceae bacterium
AATTTTTATTAGTCCTGCAAGGACGACATTTTATTAACCGTATGCTTTAGCATACGGATAGGGCAAACACACCACAAAAGTCCCGCAGGGACGACACTTTATTGGATCAATGTATTCGATTACTGTTTGGAAATTTTGTAATATTTCAGTGGAATTTTCGAAAACGTATTGGATTGCTTTAACAAACCTTATTTTTACCTTATTAAAAAAAGGAACAATAAGGTAATAAGGTTTGATTTCTGGTAGGACTCTTGCTACTAAGTTTTTTTATCTAATCGTTTTGTTCAGAAAATAAGGTGAAAATAAGGTTGGTAGGGGGCTATCCACTTTCCCCTAAATCAGAAATAATCAGGAATATTCCACTGAAATATGACAAAAAATTAAAACAAAATAGACAGTTACCTAAAGGGGTGTTCGGTTGTTATAGGGGTCGCCGAATGTGTAACATGAGTGAATAACTACGGTAAACGCCGATATCGTGTGCAAATTAAAATCAGATGCAACAAAATCAATACCATACCGGTTATTAATGGATAACGGAAAAGTTCTGTGTATTGGGTGTAGGCGCGTCCTTCGTGTGTAGTTTTTTCGAGTTGGTCAATTTCAGCGTAAATTTGTTCAAGCGCATGGGTGTTTTGGGCATTGAAATATTGACCGCCGGTTAGTGCGGCAATTTTTTTGAGTGTTGCTTCATCAATGACCACATTTTGAACCATCATTCGTTGTTGTCCGAATGAGTTTGTTACGATATAAGGTGCCTCGCCGGTTGTACCGATCCCGATTGTGTAAACTTTAATTCCAAACGCTTTGGCAGTTTCCGCACCTTCCAGAGGAGTCAGCATACCGAAAGTTTGTTCGCCGTCGGAAAGCAGAATGATCACTTTACTTTTAGCCGGAATATCTTTGAGCCGATCAACCGCTTGAGCCAGTGCATCGCCAATCGCCGTCATATTTTCCTCTTCATAAAGCCGCCGATCCAACAAGTTACCCTGATCATCGACCATCGGTTCCGGTAACCGGATTTGAGCCAGCATTTCAAGAAGTGTAACATGATCCAGTGTTAAAGGGCAAAAGGCATCAACATAACCGCCAAATGCCAAGAGACCAATCAAATCATCCTTTCGACCCGATAAAAATGAATTACCGGCAACAAAATCATGAAATGTTTTTTTGACGGCTTCGAGTCGATTAACACGTTGACCGTTTAACGTGAAATCAATTGCCGCCATCGAACCGCTCCGGTCAACACATAAAGCCATTGCGATACCTTCAGTACGTATCCGATATTCTTCTTTTCCGGATTGTGGTCGTGCTAACGCAACAATCCAGAACAATATCCCCAAATAAAATAACCACGAAACAAAAAACGCACTCTGTTGTACAAAAGTGCGCGGCACAAACCGTAATAACGAAACGTCGCTAAATACAACACTTGCCGGTGCCCGCCGAAATTCCAGAATGATCGCCAGAATTACCAACGGTATTAGAAACAAAAAATAATACGGAGATTGAAAACGAAACATGAATTTGATTATAACCGTTCTATCACTGCAAACGGCATGATATTGGTTGTTTTGGTTTGATTCAAGAGGTAGGCAACCTGATGAGTATTTCCTGATAATACATTCTACTGAATAGATACAAAAATAAAAATGACATTAATCAATTGTTTCCATTTTACAAGCGATTTCTTTTCCCGCAAACGCAATCGATAAAAGAATCACTTTATTTGTTTCGGTTAAATAAGCCTCATAATATTTTCGGTTATGGATTTGTTTTGCCGCTTCATTTAATAATTGGTCAAGAGATTTCTCGGCGCTGTATTTGATTTCAATGATGACCGTCCTGTTGGACAACTTCCAGATTGCATCAATACGGCCAATATTGGTTGGGATTTCGTTTTGAACTTTGAAGCCTAAAAAATTCAACCAGACAAGCAACAGCGAATGATAATATTTTTCCGTTTCGATATGTAATTGATAAGGAACTCGCGCAATCATTGCTTTCAAATTCCGTTGCAGTCCTTCGGAATCACCCGTTTTGATTTGGCGGCGCATGCTGTCGTGTAAACGAATCATGTCTTCCATCGGCACTTCGCCGTAGGACTTAAACAGATGGTCAATAAAGGCGTTGCGGACTTCAAGGTTGGGCGGTTCAAGACAATAAATTGATTCTCCGCGTTTTCTTTTGATTGCTTTGATGGTCAAATAACCGGTTTGAAACAGTAACGGAAGTGTTTCAAGATATTCGGGATCGTAACTGTTCAAAACCGCTTTACTGGTTTGAACCGGTTGCAAAAAGGATTCAACATGGTTACGGTTTTTGATCAACTCGATCAGAAAAGTGGGTGTACCGGTTTCAAACCAAGAACTCGCAAATTCATTTTCGCTGAAAAACAATAAAACGCCAAACGGATTATAAACAAAAGTTTTTCCGTCCCACGAATAACCGTTATACCATCTGCGGATCTCGTTCAATAATTTCGTGCGGGTGAGGGACAATTTTTTAGCCGCAACTTCCAAATGTTCCGAAAAATTGCGTTCCAACTCTTCCTGTGTGATACCGCAAAGAGCAGCATACTCTTCCGACAACGTAATATCTTTTACATTATTCAACGCCGAAAAAATGGACAAGCCGGAAAATTTGGAAACTCCGGTCAGAAAAATAAATTTGATATATTCATCGGCGCCTTTCATTACTTTATA
>JAIROD010000879.1 GCA_031257725.1 Planctomycetaceae bacterium
GTAACTGTCTATTTTAATTTTTATTAGTCCTGCAAGGACTATTAAGTAAAATACTTTATTAACCGTATGCTTTAGCATACGGATAGGGCAAACACACCACAAAGTCCCGCAGGGACGACACTTTATTGGATCAATGTATTCGATTACTGTTTGGAAATTTTTAATTGTCTGAACGAAGAGTTTTAAAGTTGTTGTCGTAAGCTAAAGCATACGGTTAATAAAGTGTCATCCCTGCGGGATTAGACAAGAGAATCATTCAAACCCAATACAATTTGTACATGAATGATGAGAAAACTGATTGAGTATAAAATAGACAGTTACCTATTTTTTGGGGAAATACGAAACAGCAACATAACAAAACAAATATATTTTTGTTTCGATTTTATTCGTTTGTTTTTTCGTCTGTTTCGTATTCTCAAAAAATAAAAGGGATGATGAACAATAACAATAAATTTACAAAACAGTAATATTCCGCACAAAATTATTACGTCATTTTAATATTAGATTTATTTTCTTTACAATTATGTCCGGTAAATTTGAAACATTAGAAAAAATCGGCAAAACGCCATTTGGTTTCCGTTATCGCGGTTACGATGTGGAGTTGCATACCGAAGTCGCTATCCTGGAACTTGCCGATCAATACCGCAACAATAAAGACTATGCCGCCGATATTTGGAATACGGTCTCGAAAATAAGTAATCTGAAACATGATTATCTTGTTCAGGTACTCGGTGTTGATAAACCGCACGGCTGGATTATTACGGAAATGCGCGGAATCAGTCTTGCCGATACCGTTGAAAAACAAGCATTACCGCAAAATGTTGTCCGAACCGTCATGCGCGATGTTTTGGATGTGATCAGTTTTTTTGAGAAACGCGGTATGGTTCATGGCGATATTCGTCCCGAAATGCTTTTGTTACCGTACATCTCTGAAAATAAAACACTCGAACAACTCCGTGCAAAACTTGGTTTTTCACTTGGTGTTTTTCTTTGCGGTGAAGTCCTTCAGGCAGGCAGAGATTTCAAATATGTTGCGCCGGAAATGGTTACGCCGCAACTCGGTAATATCGGTACACCTACCGATCTTTACGCACTTGCTTTTACTGCATTGGAATTACTCGTTGGTCCCAAATTTGATTCGTTTTTTTGGCAGGAAACATTAGGTTCGCAAGCCACGGCGTGGTCAATGATTCATACCAGCGATGAATTTAAGATGCCGCCGTTACGCGAAATGGTTCCTGATTTAGCAGATGATTTATTTAACGTCCTAACCGCAATACTTAAACGTAACGTCAATGACCGTCCGCAAACTTCCGCTGAAGTCCTCGCCATGCTCGACGACACGAAAGCGGAAGCAATTCCGGTTACAATTGTAAAAATTGTTGCACCGGAAATAGAGTTTGTACCGTCCGTAAAACAGGAATACCGGAATGTAAGGAAAGAACCGCCAAAAACAACACAACACACTTCCTCCAAACCCGCTTCAAAACCGGTACAAAAAAACGTACAAAAATCGCCGTCAACTTCGGCAAAACAACGTTTTGATATAAAAGTATGGAAAAAATGGATTCAGGAAAAAGCCAATAACCCTGTTTATTATTGGACTTTTGTTGTCGTTGCAGTTATTGTTTTGGTAATACCGGCAGTGTCGATTTTGAAAACATTACAAATAAAACAAGAGAAACAAACAAAACAAGCGGAACTAAAAAAACAAGAAGAGGAACTAAAAAAACAAGCGGAACTAAAAAAACAACAAGAGGAACTAGAAAAACAAAAAGAACTAGAAAAACAAAAAGAGCAAAGAAAACAAGCCATTCTTGAGAAGTTTATTTATATTCCGTACAAAAATGTTGGTAAAATCGGTGCGGGAAGTACTCCGAAAACATGGGACGAACTCGAAAAGCCGCAAGAAGAATTTTATCTTTCCGGTAACGAAAAAATTGAAGATACTGATATGGTATTTTTACGAGGATTAAAGCAACTTGTTTCACTTAATCTTGATGCTTCGGGAAAATTGACCAACAAAGGTTTGGAATATCTCAAAGATCAAAGCCAACTTCGGGAATTGGACTTAAATGCGGTTAATTTGACCGATAACGATTTAACGTCATTAAGCGGTTTAACGTTGTTGCAACGGCTTTCATTAAACGGATGTAAACAAATCGGCGACGATGGAATAAAACATCTTGCCGGTTTAACAAATTTAACCTACTTTAATTTGCCCGGCAGCAAAATTACCGATCAATCGCTGGAAATACTTGGCAAGATAAATTCACTGCAAGAATTATTCCTTTGGAAATCAGAGGCGTTAACTGATCAAGGTTTGACCCATCTTGAATCATTGCAAAATCTTGAAACACTTAATATCAAAGATTGCCGCGCACTGACCCAAGAAGCAGTTACAAAACTTAAAGAAAAGTTACATAAATGCAACATTATTTTCGGGAACGATGACAATTAAAACGCTGATTATTTCATATTTTGGAGGATTATTTGATTACGATGAGTATTGGTATTGATATTTCTGTCCCGCTAGGGACAACATATTGGCAGCAAACGAGGTCGATTAAAAATGTTCGTCCCATTAGGGACGATATGTTGGTAAAAATTGGAATCAATGCCAAATGTAAATTTCACCAACATTGCGTCCCTACGGGACGCGGATCATTTTGTTATACTGTTTTCTACCAATATGTCGTCCCTAACGGGACGAAAATTGGCATTATGCTCCAATCACTGATGCCCCCCAAATTCTGAAATAATCAATTAAAACGAAAATTATTGATTATTGACATTCATGAAAACAAAAGAAATTTACACTCAATCAATACGTTATTTTCTGGCACCGGTTTTGCCGTTGCTGGACGATGCCGATATTTCCGAAGTACAGATCAACGGTATAGAAAATATTTATTATGAAAAACACGGTCAGTTACATCGTTCCGAGTACCGTTTTCCGTCAGAACATTTACTCCGTTCGGCTGCAACAAATATTGCAGAATATAGTAACCGCCGAGTCGGAGGCAAGAATCATAGCGTTGATGCCCGTTTACCGGATGGTTCGCGGGTTCACATTATTGTTCCGCCAAGTTCAAGAATTGGAATTTGTATTTCGATTCGTAAATTTAAGAAATCAACCTTTAACATCGAATCCTTGATTCAATGGGGCAGTCTTTCGCCGATGGCGGCGGAATTCCTTCGGATTGCAATTTTATTACACAAAAATATTATTATTTCAGGAGGTACAGGTACAGGAAAAACAAGTCTCCTTAATGCACTTTCCAGCACTATTTCAGAACATGAACGTGTTATTGTGATTGAAGACAGTTCGGAATTACAATTACAACAGCCGCATGTTATTTATTTGGAAGCCCAACCGCCTCAACCGGATGGTACCGGTCAGGTAACAATTCGTGACCTTTTTGTTGATTCGCTTCGTATGCGTCCGGACAGAATTGTTATTGGTGAAGTCCGGCGCGGCGAAGCGTTGGATTTAATTCAATCGATGATTTCAGGACATTCCGGTTCGATGACAACAGTGCATGCCAATACACCGCGTGATGCTGCAATTCGTCTGGAAACATTGTCGCTGATGAGTGATGTTTCACTGCCGGTTTATGTTGCGCGGGCGCAGGTCGCTTCCGCCATTCATCTGGTCATTCAGATTGAACGTTTCGCCGACGGTTCACGAAAAGTTACCTATATTACGGAAGGACTTGGTCTGGATGAAAAAAATAATTATCAATTTCAGAATATTTTCCATTTCGTCCATCAAGGCTGGGAAAGCGGAGGAAAAATCAAAGGAACCCTTGCCGCAACCGGTTATCAACCTTCCTTCACTTCCGAACCGTATTTTTTCGGACTGGATGATAAAATTGTTGAAACAAAAGACATTTTTCAAAAAGAAACTTAGTAACAAAAAAAAATATTATTAAGGATTGATCGCTATGTATATTATATTAAGTACGATATTATTTGGTATGGCCGGTTTTTGCCTTGCGAAACCGTTGACGGCTCTTTGGGACGCCGTTGCGTCTGCCTACATCAATGATTTGAAAATGACCTGTTTGGGATTGCAATTAGGAACAGAAGGAGAGTTTCAATTTTGTCTCCGATGCTGGCTTGGTGCATTAGCCTCAGTCATTGTTGTCGTCGGTGTGGTTTGTAAGATGTGGATATTTATGGTTCCCTGTTTGTATATCGTTTATGTAATTCCCCGTATTATAGTTTCAATTTTAATACGGAACAGGAAAATTTTATTACGGGATCAGCTGGTAACGGCACTTTCTGTTGTTACCAATTCTGTCCGTGCCGGAGTTTCCTTAGAAGAGTCCATTCACTCGGTCGGCGACGCGGACTTAAAACCGCTTGCAATGGAATTTCAACGAATTTATCGTGAATATATGGGAAATAAACCATTCGTTCAAGCTCTGGAAGATGCTAAAAAGCGTCTTAAATTACCAAGTTTTGCTATTTTTGTTGCGGCGTTATCCACCAATAAAAAACACGGCGGAAAAATCTCCTCAACGTTAGAGCAATTACGTTATAGTTTATTGGAAAACCAACGGCTTGAACGAAAACTGGAAGCGGATACCGCCGGAAATAAATCACAAATACATCTTCTTTCTCTTGCACCGTTGGGATTTCTTGGATTTTCCTATTTTGTTACACCAGAAGGAACGGCGTTATTATTTACAACAATTCCCGGTCAGATTGTTCTGACGGTTGTTATACTTTTAGTTTTTTTTGCTTATTGTTTAGGCGAGAAAATTACCAATATTGAATTTTGAGGAAAAGACTATGTTTTTTGAAGAAACAATGTTATCGGAATATGTTCATGAGTTTTTGAAGACCGGTATTTTAGCGGGCGGAACAATATCGCTTTTCTTCTCCCTTATTTTTTGGGGGATTGCGTTAACCCGTATATTTTCGCAACCGAAAAAACGATTGAAACAATATGTGATGGAAGAAGATCGGCTGACGATTCTCCGCAGAGAAAACACAACATTTCGCATTGCGGAACCTTTTGTTCGTGATTTAATTACGGCTCCTTGGAATAAGAATCAGATAAAACTCAATCATATCTCCGAGCAACTGACTCTTTTACATACGTCGGTTCCTTGGAAACCGGAAGAATTCGTTGCGGTAAAACAAGCCGAATCAATTTTATTAGGAACGATACTTGGAATGGTTTTTTGGAATACGTTTAATCCTATTGCAGGTGGTATTACCGGATTCCTTTGCGGATTCGGTTACTATTTTGTGATGTTGTCGGACTTAAAAGACCGTTACAAAAAACGGTTACATGAATTACGGACAATACTGCCGTTTGTTGTGGATTTGATGGCGATGACGCGCGGAGCAGGCGCTTCCTTTACGGAAAGTTTGGAATCAGCGGCTCTGGAAAACAGCGGACATCCGATCAGCGATGAACTCAACCATGTGATTATGCAGTTGAAACATGGCGTAACGCAACAAAAATCACTTGAAGATTTAGCGGAGCGGGTTCGTCTTGATGAATTTAATGAAGTAGTTTTTGCGATCAACAAGGCGGATGAATTGGGAACACCAATTGCGTTTGCTCTTTCCGAACTGGCGGGGCAAATGCGTTTGAGACGGCAACAGCTGGGCGAGAAAGCGTCGGAGGAAGCCGAAGTAAAACTTACGGGACCGGTAATGCTTATTGTGGTGGCATGTATGATTATCGCGGTGGCACCTTTTTTGTTACCGGTCGTTTTGGGAAATAGTCCTCTCATGTTTTAATTTTATCCGTAAACTAAAGCATACGGTTAATAACGTGTCATTCCTGCGGGATTAGACTAGGGAATCATTAAAATAATCTGATTATTTCATATTTTGGGGGATCATTTGATTACGATGAGTATTGGGGTATGTCTGTCCCGCTAGGGACAACATATTGGTAGCAAACGAGGTCAATTAAAAATGTTCGTCCCGTTAGGGACGATATGTTGGTAAAA
>JAIROD010000035.1 GCA_031257725.1 Planctomycetaceae bacterium
AACCGTTCGTTTTTTTGGCAACACGCGTAAAACGTTACGACCATTGATGTTAGGTATGATGTCAAGTTTTCAAAAACATGTTATTCCGTCTCGGATTTTATAAATTTACAGATTAAAGAAAGTCCTGTCAATCGTCTCCGATTGGTTTATTTGGAAAAACAGAACGGATGTAATATATCAGTGGAATATTTTTTTTAACTTGTCAGCCGTTTCCTCCGAATGACCACCCCTAGCCCCTCCGAAGGAGGGGAATTATTCCCCTCCTTCGGAGGGGCTAGGGGTGGTAAAAAAAAAACGTAACTATTCAGTCGAGGAAGGTTGCGCCGGTTGGTTTGTTATTGTGTTGTACGCTGTTGGTCTTTCATTTCCAGCCGTCAACAGGGACAAGTCGGCGAGTACACCGACGCAACCGCCCGGCGGTCGGTTGCCTACCACGACTGAATAGTTACTAACAAAATTAAATACTAACAAAATTAAAGTAGAACACCGCTAACTCGGCGGTACAAACAAAATGAAACGTTCAAAAATTACGATTATTGGCGCGGGCAATGTTGGGGCGACGACGGCTCATTGGGTAGCGGCGGCGGAGCTTGGCGATGTGATTCTCTTGGACATTCCGCCGACCGGAACGATGACTGCCGGCAAAGCTCTTGACTTATTTGAAGCGTCTCCGGTTTTTGGATTTGATGCAACGATCGTTGGTACGACGGATTATGCGGATACAGCGGACAGCGATGTGGTGGTGATCACCGCCGGAATTGCACGCAAACCCGGAATGAGCCGCGACGATTTACTGGCGACCAACGCCAAAATTGTCGGTTCGGTATCCGAACAGATTGCCAAAACGAGTCCGAATGCGGTGGTGATTGTTGTGAGCAATCCGCTTGATGCGATGGTGCAGCGGGTGTTGCAGGTTACGGGTTTTCCGCGTGAACGGGTGATTGGTCAGGCGGGCGTGTTGGACACGGCGCGGTTTCGGGCGTTTATTGCGGCGGAACTGGGGATCAGCACGGAAGATGTTTCCGCAATGCTGCTCGGCGGACACGGCGATACGATGGTTCCGTTGCTGAGTTGTGCTTCAGCCGGAGGGATTCCGGTTACTCAACTCATTCCAAAAGAAAAACTGGAGGAGATTGTTCAGCGGACGCGCGACGGCGGAGCGGAAATTGTCAAACTCCTGAAAACGGGCAGCGCGTACTATGCCCCGTCAGCCGCAACCGCTCAAATGATTGAAGCGGTCATCAAAGACAAACGGCGGCTGATTTCCTGTGCGGTTTTGTGTGAAAAAGAATACAATGTCGGTGGTTTTTGTGTTGGTGTTCCTGTGGTTTTGGGCAGCGGCGGCGTGCAAAAAATCGTCGAAATTCCGCTCAACGCCGAAGAGACGACAAACTTCTGTAAAAGTGTTGAGGCGGTCAAAGTGTTGGTCGAAACAATGGAGAAATTGATTGTCTCCCAAATTTATTGAAAAACGGGAATTATTCCGTCGCGGTGAATATTCCTTTTTCTGTCCCGTTAGGGACAACATATTGGTAGAAAAGGATGTCGATTAAAAACGCTCGTCCCGTTAGGGACGAAATATATTGGTAGAAAAACACCAAGCATCAATTTTACCAATATTGCGTCCCTACGGGACGCGGATCATTTTGTTATACCGTTTTCTACCAAGATGTCGTCCCTCACGGGACGGGAATATTCGGAAATACAACCAAACCACTGAATAGATACAAAATAGACACGTTTTTTGTCTGTTTTGACTTTTACGAAAAAATCTCAAAACTGTCAAGACCAGTTTTAGGTGTTCGCTGAATTATTCGGTTTAGGGACATCGGGATTTTAATGACCCAAAAACGCGGTCATTCCTATCGTCCTTATAGTCCCTAATGTTCCTATCACTTCCTAAAATCACTCGTAACTATTCAGTCGAGGAGTAATATATCAGTGGAATTTTTCGGAGATTGAAGTTTATTTTTTACCACCCCTGCCCCTCCGAAGGAGGGGAATTATTCCCCTCCTTCGGAGGGGCTAGGGGGGGCATTCGGAGGAAACGACTGAATAGTTAAAAAAAAATATTTCACTGATATATTACGATTTCTTTGATTTTGTGATTGACGATGATTTTCTTAATCATCGTCTTCATTCAATCATTAAAATCATAGTTCAGACCGTTACTTTGTGTTGCCCTTTCAGGGCGAAAGAATAACAGTTGGCTGCCAATATGTTGCTCCTACAGGACAGAAAAAGGAACATTCACCGCTATTGAATAGCGGTAAGTTTAAAGCACGTGCTTTGAACTCTAAAGCACGTGCTTTGAATTCTAAAGCACGTGCTTTGAACCCTAAAGCACGTGCTTTGAACTCTAAAGCACGTGCTTTGAACCCTAAAGCACGTGCTTTGAACCCTAAAGCACGTTGCTTTGAACTCAAAAGCACATGCTTTGAACTCAAAAGCATATGCTTTGAACTCTAAAGCACGTGCTTTAAACTCTAAAGCACATGCTTTAAACTCTAAAGCACGTGCTTTAAACTCAAAAGCATGTGCTTAAACTTTAAATGTAACTATTCCGTCGCGGTGAATGTTCCTCTTTCTACCAACATGTCGTCCCTACGGGACGCGAATCATGTTGCGATACCGTTTTCCACCAATAGGTCGTCCCCAGCGGGGATGAGAGATAGCCAATTATTAAAAATTCCCGAAGGGGGGCTTGAAAAAGAAAAAAAATCAGTCACAATGTTGTCTCTTCACGGTTTTTAATAACTTTAATGACCCTGATTTTTTAAAAAATTCGTCAAAATTGAGATTTGAATCAACTCTATCAATAAAACGGTTAGGAGCGGAAAATGGCTAAAATTCACACCATAACAGTGAAACTTCGTGATGCGTATGGAAAACGACGAAATCGTCGGTTGCGCGAAACCGGTAAAGTGCCGGCAGTTCTTTACGGGCATAAACAGGCAGTTCAAAGTTTGACCCTTTCAGCAGAAGAACTCGACATTGTTGTGCGTCACGGCAACAGATTTGTCGAACTGCAAGGCGATGTCAAAGAAAAAGCGTTTATCAAAGAAGTACAATGGAATACGTGGGGAAACCAAATTCTCCATGTCGATTTCGCACGAGTTAGCGAACATGAAAAAGTTCATGTTACCGTTCCTGTTGAGCTGCGCGGCGAATCGCCCGGAACAAAAGATGGCGGTGTTGTAAAACACGTTTTACACTCCATCGAATTAGAATGTGAAGCCGCCTCCGTACCGGAAAAAATTGATGTCAATATTAATCATCTCGAATTTAATCAAACCTTACACGTTAGCGATTTGGAACTGCCCGCCGGTGCAAAAGCACTCATTGATGAAACCACCATCGTTGTGAGTTGTTCGTTGCCCGTCGAAGTCTCCGAAGAAGAAACCGCACAAGGTGACGAAGAACCGGAAGTCATCGGACGTAAAAAGACCGAAGAAGAATCGGAAGAATGAAATTAATTGTCGGACTCGGAAATCCCGGCGTCAAATATCGGTTGAATCGGCACAATATCGGTTATTTAGTTCTCGCGGAACTTGCGGGACGGTTGTCGTTTAACACAACCAAAAACCGACCCAAAACAAAGTTTCACGCCGATTTACTTGATGTTCAAGACACGTTTGGAAATTCCGTTTTACTGCTCGCTCCAACCACTTATATGAACCGAAGCGGTTTGAGTGTTGGTGAAGCCGTCAATTTTTACAAAATTCCAAATGAAGAAATTTTGATCGTTTGCGACGATCTGAATTTGCCGTTTACTAAATTACGGTTTCGCACCGAAGGCAGCAGCGGAGGACAAAAAGGGTTAGCCGATGTGTTGCGTGTTTTGGGAACGGAAAAGATTCCGCGTTTGCGAATCGGAATCGGTCAGCCGCCCGGTCAAATGGACGCCGCCGATTATGTGTTGATGAATTTCACCGAAAAAGAACGGATTGATTTGGAGTTGACACTGAAACAGGCGGCAGACGCTGTTGAATGTTGGGTACGTTTCGGTATTACCGAAGCAATGAATAAATATAACTAATTAACTAAAATAAACTCGATTTTAACTCGAACCAAAACCCCCTATTATGGCACAGAATGTTTACGAAGGGTTGTTTATTTTCGACTCTGATCTTTACGCAAAAGACGCGGACAATGTTTCCGGTCAGGTAACCCGCATCATTGAACAGTTTGGCGGAGAAGTTCTTCTCAGTCGGCTTTGGGATGAACGGAAACTGGCTTATCCGATTAAGGGACACCGCCGCGGAACCTATTGGCTCGCCTATCTTAGGATCGATTCACTCAAGGTTAAAGAACTGACGCGTCAATTTCAATTGAGCGATAGCGTGATTCGGTTTCTTTTTCTTCATGTTGATCCGCGTTTGGTTGAAACCTTAGTCGAACACGCCCGCGCCGGACACCTCCACGCTGGCGAACAACAAGTGGAACAAATCGCAGAAGAAGAAATCTCAACCAGTTCCCCATTCCTCGTGGCGGAAATTGAGGGAAACGAAGAAGATGTTTCTGTCTGAGCGTTAAAAGATGCTTTTAAAATATCCGTTTACAAGGATCAATTATTTTAACAGTAGTAATCTCCGTGTACACAGAGATTAAAAGCTTCGTTATTTATTGTGTTATTTGAAATACAATTAGGGCATCTCTCATAATTCAGACTTTACCGAAAGTTAACGGCGTGGGCTTGCCCCGCGTTGTTCGACTTAACCAAAAAACACGGGGTAAACCCCGTAGTTAACTATTAATTTATTAATTAATTGCTTGAAAATAAACAATTGAATTATTAGAGATGCCCTACTAAGGTTTTTTACCCAATTGTTTAGTTTGGAAAATAATGTTGGTAACACGAACAAGATGACCTATTCGGGGTGAGAATACTTTAACCAACTGAATAGTTACAAACCTTTTAGCAAAAGGTTACCTACTTTTTAATTTCCATGCGTAAACAGATTTAAAGAAATTCCACTGCAATATTACAAAATAACGATAAAAAATACCTGTCTATTTTTCATAAATAC
>JAIROD010000226.1 GCA_031257725.1 Planctomycetaceae bacterium
GCAAGGACATTTCCAATGTAGCCGTGTGTGCGGTGTACTCACCGTACACACGGAAAAATAACAGGATTATCATTTTTACCATGTTGTTCCGTTGGTATGGCGTTATTCAGATAAAAACATTGATTCCCTATCGTTACAACGCAAAACCAACGGTTAGGTTGGAAAACATCCCGCTGGGATGTAAAAAACTGCACTGAAATATTACAAAAAATTAAAATAGACAGTTACAGCCCACGCTGTTAACTCTCGGTAAATGCTGAATGATGAGAGATTCCCCTTTAATCAAATTTGAGTTGGCTGAAAAAATCTTTCTTTTCTGATTTCGTAGCGGGTTTTATTACCGTAGCGGGTGTTTCAGTAACAGTGATTGCCGGCAAGTCAGGAGTAGTACTGCCTAGTTCACTTTTCTTTTTAGCTGACGAATGTTGTAACCCCGCTCTTTCCATGAGTGATTGAGAAAGCATTTCACTTTCATGTAATATTTCACCTGGCGGAGGACCAACCGCTCCGTTTTCAGCAGGATCATATTGAAGTTTGAAATTGTGTTTCGAAATAGCAAGTGTTGCTCCGGGATCGACACGGCGATCGGTAACTTTAATACCGTTTACTTTGATTCCATTAGTGCTGTGCAGGTCAAGGACATACCAATATCCGTTTGACAACACCAATCGGCAATGCTGACTGGAAACATTACTGAAACGAAGAACAATATCACAATTGTCCTTCCTACCGACAAGAATTTCCGGCTTGCGAAGCGGAATTGGATCGCCTCCGCCTAGGGGAACTAACAGACCATACATTGAAAATGTCATAATAAAGTGTAGAGTTAATTTGTGGATTGGGATTGGGAATTTGTGGTTTGTGATTTGTAATTTGTGCTGCAAGCGGAATTTTATTATAAACTTATAAATCCGCTTGCGCCGCGAAACACGCATCACAAACCACAAATTCCTATTTTGCCCGAAACGATGTTGTTTTTCAAGTTATTTTCGATAAAAAATTCATTTTTGATAATATGACTTTTTCGTTTCCCGACTGGCAGTCGATGGGACATTATTATTTTCCGTTGGGCGTTTCCATGCGTCATGAATTTGGTTGCGCGGTTTGGAAGGTCAGTGTTGATGCCGGTTGTTCATGTCCGAACATTGACGGGACAATTGGAACGGGCGGTTGTATTTTTTGCAACATGCCTAGTTTCGCGCCGAGCCGGCGTTTCAACCAATCGGAGATGTCCATCTCAGAACAAATTGATGCCGGAATCCGTCAACTTCGGCGGCGTTACGGCAAAGCGAAAAAGTTTATCGCGTATTTTCAACCGTCCACCAATACTCATACCACACCGAAACGGTTTGAACAGTTTTGCCGAACTGCTTTGAAACATCCTGAAATTGTAGGTCTTGCCATTGGAACCCGACCGGATACGCTGCCGGAGGACATCCTGGATATATTGGAATTACTGTCACAAACTACATGGGTTCAACTTGAAATTGGTTTGCAGTCGATTCATCAAAAGAGTTTGGATTTTCTGAATCGCGGACACAGCTATCCGGTTTTTCGTAATGCTTTTCGACATTGTCGTCAGCGGAATATTCGGGTTGGAGTTCATTTGATTCTTGGTATTCCGGGTGAAGACCGGAACGATGTTTTGGCGACCGCTCATGAGATGGCTCATCTTCAACCGGATTGCATCAAGTTACATCATCTTTATGTTGTTCGTGAGACACACCTTGAAAAACTCTGGCAAACCGGAAAAATTCATATCGTAACATTGGAAGAATATGCCGGTTTGGCGGTTGATTTTCTTGAAGTTTTACCGCCGAACGTTGTTATTGAGCGTATTTCCGGCGAGGCGGACAATTCGTTCCTTCTTGCGCCGGACTGGACGGGAATCAAACACGCCGCCCGTAACGCAATCAATCAGGAATTTCAACGCCGAAAGTCCTTTCAAGGAATCCGGTATGATTCCGCACAAATATTGACTGATAGTTAGATAAATAGTTACTACGTGCCGAGTTTATCCGACAAAGTACATACGTTTCCGATAATCACAACAGACGGAGATACAACATGATTTCGTTGCGATAATCCCCAAAGCGTTTCCAACGTCCCGATGAATTTTCGTTGCGTTTTCAGAGTTGCGTTTTCAATGATGGCGGCGGGCATTTGCGGATTCATACCGGCTTCGAGAAAGCCGGTACAAATATTTTCCAATGCGGTAATTCCCATTAAAATAACAATAGTACCGTTTAATTGGGCAAGCGATTTGAAATCAATATCGAGTTGTCCGTTCTTTTTAGCATGTCCGGTGATAATATGTAACGATGATGAGTAATCGCGATGTGTTAAAGGGATTCCTGCGCCAATGCCGGCGGCTATCGAAGATGAAATGCCGGGAATCACTTCAAAGGGAATATTGTTTTTGTACAAAATTTCTAATTCTTCACCGCCGCGTCCGAACACAAAAGGATCACCGCCTTTTAATCGGACAACATGCAATCCTTGTTTTGCTTTAGAAACCATCAAAGAATCGATTTCTTCCTGTGGAACCGGATGTTTGCCGAGATGTTTGCCGACACAAATTTTTTCAACGGTATCAGGAATCATTGCAATAATATCTTCACCGACAAGCCGGTCATAAAGAACGACGTCGGCTTGTTTCATCCGGTTCAATCCTTTGACGGTCATCAATTCCGCATCGCCGGGTCCCGCGCCAATAAGTGTTACTTTCATCTGATTCCTTTTTTATTGTTGTTTTATATTATCAGCGGAAATTTTGTTGTGGGAATTATTCCAATCGCTGCTTTGTTGCGCTAATGCTGTCGGGTTCGCCGAAGAACATTGAATCTGTTTTTGATGCAATAAATTTTTGATGCAATAATATTGAAAGTTCTTTTATATCTTTGGGCAAATGATCAGATTCGATATAGGAATATTCCTGTAATTTTTCATAGACTTCCATGATAATCGGTTTAACGAGGCTTGCTTTTTCAAGAATATCGTTTCGTGAAAAAAGTTCTTCCGCTTTGCCTTCTGCCAACAGTTTACCTTGTTCCAATACAATAATTCGGTCGGCACATCGCAGTGAAAAATCACTCTCATGCGTTGAAATTAATAAAGTATGCCCTTCGTTTGCCAGATTATCCAGGATTTCAACCAGTTCTTCTTTTTGATGTCCGTCTAATCCGGCAGTTGGTTCGTCAAGGATGATCATTTCTTGTTCCATCGACAAAACCGAAGCAATTGTTACACGTTTTTTTTCGCCGTAACTCAAAAAATGCGGCGGGTAGTTGCGCAAATATTCGATGTTCATAATTCGTAACGCATGTTCCGCTCTTTGAACAACTTCCTCTTTAGGCAATCCGTGATTGATTGGACCAAAGGCCACTTCATCGAAAACGCTGCCGGCAATAATTTGGTCTTCGGCATTTTGAAACACAATACTAATCAATTTCATTCGTTCCCTTTCACTCTTTACAATTCGTCCATTAAACCGAACAATACCTTGTTTAATTTTCAGGAGACCGTTGATACATTGAAAAAGTGTTGTTTTTCCGGCACCGTTGGATCCATGAAAAAAAACTTTTTCTCCTTTTTCAATCTGAAAACTAATATCATCGAGTGCCTGACGGCGATTCGGATACGTAAAAGAAAGATTTTCAACTTGTAAGATAATATTGCTCATTAAAAAACGGCTGATTGTTTCGCATGTTGGGGGCGAGACTTTTCACAAAGATATGGGATGATATTTTTTCAATCACCTTATTTTAATCTCATTTTTTTAACAAAGCAACCTCAGTCGCTGCCTGACAATAGTTATTTTCCCCACTTTCAAAAAGATCAAAAATTTTAACTTATTATATTGATTACGGCATTAAAGTAACTATTCAGTCCTGCAAGGACTCGTTTAATCGGAGTTCAAAAATGCAAAAAAGATAAAATGAGGATGGCATAGAATCTATACTCGTCGTCGGTCTTGGCGTACTTTTTTGAACAATTCCTAAACCGACTGAATAGTTACAATTTTTTTTAACACGAAACACACAAAATGACACGAAAAATATGAAAATTTTTGTTGGTATCATTTTCATAATAATTTTCGTGTATTTCGTGTAGTTCGTGTTTAAAATAGACAGATACTGCTTTAGCATACGGTTAATAAAGAATCGTCCTTGTTCGCTCGATCGGAATTCAAAACTGCAAAAACGATAAAATGAAGACTGCGGATGGAATAATTAAAAAAATCTCTCGTTTTTAATCATCGCTAAACAATTTATAACAATTCAAAAAATACACTAAAAACAGTCTATTAGGCAGAACGTAATTTTCTATATTTTTCTTTTTTGGTATCAATCCAGAGCCAAATATCGTTAGCGATTTGTTCGGGAGTCAATCGGTATTGTCGAATCAGATATTCTTGAGAACCGATGTGTTTTGTAAATTCCGACGGCAAACCGAAACGTCTAAAATTGATTTTTGCATCAAATTTTTCAAGCAAAACCTCCGCAACTGCTCCGCCAAGACCGCCGTGAATACTGTGTTCTTCGAGTGTAACAATTCTTGATGTCGAATTGGCGGCTTCAAGAATTGCGTTTTCGTCGAGCGGTTTGATGGTGTGCATACTCAAAACGTTGACGCGTAAACCTTCTAATTCGAGAATATTTGCGGTTTCAACTGCTTTTTTGAGCATAGAACCTGTTGCAATAATGGTCAAATCTTTACCGTTGCGAAATTTTATTGCTTTACCGAATTGCCAATTGATTCCGTTTTCGTGAACAACCGGTTCACCGGCGCGTCCAAGTCTTAAAAAAACCGGTCCATGACCTTGTGCAAAATATTCTGTGGCGTATTGTGTTTCTTTGGGATCGCCGGGAGCGACAACATTCATGTACGGCAATGACCGCATGATTGCAATATCTTCGGTTCCGTGATGCGTCATTCCGAGTGAACCGTAACAAAAACCGCTTCCAACCGAAACGGAAATCACATTAGCCTTGTGAT
>JAIROD010000299.1 GCA_031257725.1 Planctomycetaceae bacterium
TGTAAGAATAAAAGGCGATGAGTCTCTTATTTAACAGTCCTGTAAATCATGTTTATCCCGTCAAAATCGATATCGCCTGTCAAAAAACAAAAACCGAATTTTTAAGTAAAAAAAGTATAACACGCCGAAAACGCAGATTAATGAGGATTTACGCGGATCGGCTTGTAGTTCCCTGATGAATTTGACTTTGCCGATTACAGAGATTGCGTGAAATACATAAAATTTACTGGCGGGTATATTGACAAAGTGACGGTTTTATGTCAAATTTTTGGGAATCATTTAACAGTGGTGATGGAGTTTGAGTCAGGTTCTGTTCTTCGATGTTGGAGTTCAGGCTCAAACATACCATCTTGTTTCCTTCAACAAATTAAAGGAGTAACCCTGATGTTAAGAAAAATGATTCCTTTCTGTGTTGTTGCGGTTCTTGCAGTTTTTTATGCCGTGAATATTTCGGCGGATGAAACTGTTAAAGCAACTGCTCCGGTTGATGGTGTTGTGGCGGCGGAAGCCGTTTCCGATGCTCCCTGCGGTTGTGTTGATTCACGGCTCGTGTTCGGGAAAAAACCGTTTGTTCTCCGAAAAACGTTGCGATTCCATGAACCGGTTCCCTGTGTTCAGGTTCAGCCGGTCGAAGTTGCCGTTCCGGAAGAATATGTTGTCCCCGCCGATTTGGTGCGAATTTCCGCATTTAAGAAATTACATCACGGTTTTGCCAAAACTCATGTTTGGGTGGAAAAGCAATGCGGTTGTAAAGAACAATGCGAATGTGTCAAACCGGCCAATTGTGGTTGTCCCAAAACTTGTCCGGTTCAATGGGTTTCATTCCCGGCTTACAAAAAAGGATTGTTACCTTTCAGTTTACGGAGTGTCGAAGCGTGGAAACCGGTTCCCGTTTGTAACAACGGAGGTTAAATTCGCAGTGGAGAGTTGATCGTGAGTGATGCTTTACTCTTTTACTCTTACCTCTAATGTCCCTCCAGTCCCTATTGTTATCCATAAAGAGACATTGGGAACTGGCGGGATGATAGGACAATCACTTTTCACGATCAACTTTCCACACTTTCCATAATATATCAGTGGAATTTTTCGGAGATTGAAGTTTATTTTTTACCACCCCTGCCCCTCCGAAGGAGGGGAATAATTCCCCTCCTTCGGAGGGGCTAAGGGTGGTCATTCGGAGGAAACGACTGAATAGTTAAAAAAAAAATATTTCACTGATATATTACAAAAATTATTTGAATTGGGGCGATTTCAGTCAACGCTCAACTTAAGATTAAGACAAAATATTTGTGTTCCGATAAAATTCTTTTGATTTAGATTATTCAGCGAAATGGATGTCGCGAAAAAAATTATTGTTCTGATAACAGGGATGTTGTTCATTTGCGCCGGTTTCGTTTTTGCCGGTTGCTCTTTGACCGTGCCAACGGAACGCTTGCATCTCCAAGAAGCAACGCTTTTGTCTTCCCCAACGCCGTCGTCCGACAAAACCGAAACATTTACGGATCCGTTCTTAGCGGCAGTTTCCAACGAATCGCCGCGTGATCCGTTTTCGGAACATCTTGCTCAAAAGATTACGCCGTCTCAAATGGTTCCGCAATGTGAACAACAACAACAAGAACCACAAGAAGAAGAACAACAACAACAATTAGATTCTTCCGCTGAAATAAAATCAATTGATAAAACAAAAATAATTGACGAAACGAAATCAATTACTAAAACACAACCGGCAGACGAAACGGAAGTAATTACCGAAACTCATTCAGTCCCTCAAACGGAATCATTTGGTGAAACGGAATTGATTGCCGAAACGGAACTTGTTAATGAAGCTGAAACAGATTCGGAAACGGAATTAGAAACAGAATTGGAAACGGAATTGGTTGTTGAAACGGAAACGGAACAGGAGGTGGAATTAGAACTGGTTACCGATGAGGAACAGGAGCGGATTCTTGCCAAAGATATTTGGACTAAAAATCTTGTTTTGGATTATTGGAAAGAAAATGATATGAACGATCCGTTTCCGAATCAAAATGCGGCAGATCGAAAGCGTCGGCAAGAAATCAATCAACTGAATATGTCCAATAAGGAGATTCAAAAGCAGAAAAATTTCAATTACGATTATTCATCAGGTTTGCCGTCGACGTGGCGTTGGTTTCATCGTGAAATGGAACAACTGATTCGTATTCCCTCTGAACTTCGCGGCAGTCCTGAAATATTTTTGCACGATAAAAAGTATCAGGGAAATTCTTATCGAGTTCTTCGGGCAAACGCCGTTATTTTAATGGGACGCGACGGTGATTCTTTTATGGAACAAGAATTGATTGGGATTGTCAAAAATAAATCATTGAAAAACGAATTACGTTGTGCCGCTGCGGAAACATTGGGGAGATTGCCGACGGTGTCGCCTGATGTTCTGATTCCTTTGTTGGAACAATTCAAGGAACGTGAAATTGAAACCAAAAACAAACAAACCGGTCTTTCCGTCCGAAATATTGAACCGGGAATTCCTGCTCTGTGGTTGGAATTGCTCACGGCATTGGCGGAACGGCTGGAACCTTGGGAACATCCGTGTTTCTTAGAACCTTTTGCCGCACGGAATTTTGAAATACGAAACCAAACCGCAAAACTGTGGCGGCAACATTCTCCTCCGAAAAAACAAAACGGTCATTCTGTCGGCGGTTGGGAATTTCGGTTACCGGATGCCTATCTCGAATATGTCCGGCGTGAAAACAATCCGACAATCCGTACCGAAATGATCCGAACATTGGGACTTTGGAAAGAGCCTGAAATTGGGGTGTTTCTGCAACGTGATTTGAACGGTGAAATAATGGTACGTCATGCCGCAATGATTGCGTTAGCGGAAGCGGGATGTCGGGAAGCAATTCCGGTTATTAAACAAAAACTTCATGATTCTGTTGCAACAAATCGGGCAAAAGCAGTAGAAGCACTCCGAAAATTGGGTTGTTTTGAAGACGTGATTCCGATGGTGAACGATTCGGATTCCAATGTTCGGTTTGAAGCGGTGAAAGCGTTTGCTGACCGATGTTCACCGCAAACGGTTACATTGGCAAGGCGAATGATAAACGATTATTACGAAAAAGTCCGGCAGGCAACATTAAATGCCTTAACGGAGTGGTCTCTTGAGGAAAGCGGACTTTTGTTGCTGGATGCAGCGAAAAGTCAACACGCCTCAACTCGTCAGCAGGCTCTTAAAATTCTTGAGAAACACGGAATTGCGGTCAAAGAACTGAATCCGTTGGACTCGCCGAAAAATCAGACGGAACAGTACGAAAAATTGGCTCACCGTCTTCATGAAGTGATTGGTTCAGCCGAATTACGTTCCCAAAATCAGCAGGACAACAATTTACTTTTGTCCGGGCAGACTCAACCGAATGATTTGATTCTTAACGAAGTTCGGTATTGCCTTGACGATTGGCAAGCGGCTAATCGTTTACCGGAAGAGCGTAAAGAAATCCGTAACCGGCTTATAAGTTTGGAGGATCAGTTGCTGCCGGCGTTGAATTATCTGTACGAATTTGAACGGCGAAAAATTCCTGAATCATTTGATTCCGTTTTAGCCGAAACGAATCCGGTTTTTGAATGGATTGTTCAACTTAAATCGAATGATATTAACGAGAAACGTAAAGCCGCTTCGGAACTTGTCCGGTGGTCATCTGCCCGAAGTATGGACAAATTAACTCTTCGGCGGATTGAAGATCAAGCCAATCGTCTAACTAATCCGACAACAGATACTGCCGTTCTTGCTTCACTTCTTGAAGTGATCAGGAAAAATGATTCTGAATTAGCGAAACAACTTGCAACAACATTGCTCCAATCCGAATCGCCGAAACTTCGATGTTTAGCGTGTGAGATTTTTCAGGAATCCGGTAACAGCCATGATTTACCGAAACTGATTGAATTATTGTACGATCCCAACCGTAATATATTCCAAAACGCACTTAATGCGGTTCTTGCGGTTTTCGACAGATCAGAGTCTAACGATTGTAACGAGGAACGTCAAGAAGTGATAGCAAGGCTTGAACCCAAATTACTGCAAGATGATATCCATCTTCAACTTGCGGCGGCGGCGGCGTTGCATCGGTTGGGCGATCCCGCCGGTGAAGAAACATTCCGACGTTTAGCTCTTTCCTCTGACGCACGCACCAGAGGCGATGTTGTTCAAAAAATTGCGGAACTTGGTGATCGTATTTTTGTACCGATTCTGATTTATTTTCTTGATGACCGTAATAGCAGTGTCCGTCAGGCAGCATTAACCGGACTTCCTAAATTAGTTGGAGAAGACATTGAAATTCTTGATTTCGGTCAATCCTATTCCAAAGAAACATCCATTACAAAACAAAAAATTGCCCGATGGAAAAAATGGGCAAATCATCTGAATGATGCGGATAAAATCAAGTAAAATAACTTTTTACTGAAATTTTGCAACATATACCATACGCCGTCTTCATTTTATCGTTTTTGCAGTTTTTTCTACCAATATTTTGTCCTTATCGGGACAGAATATTTATTTTCGCAATATGTGATTATTCGCCATTGTTCCCGGCGTGGTTTACCCCGTCTTGGTACCATCGCGGGGTAAACCCTAATACTTGCGGTATTAGAGTTTACCCCGTGTTTCATTGATCAAGTCTAACATCTAACAACGCGGGGCAAGCCCACACCGTTAACTTCGTTAATATTATAGATGCCCTTTAAACCTTGCAGCAATTCATATAAAATTTGTATTCACTTACTATCGGTGCCATTTCCGATGAATATTGTATTACTGATGCTTATCGGAGTGAACGGTT
>JAIROD010000431.1 GCA_031257725.1 Planctomycetaceae bacterium
TTTCGGTTTTTTAGAAGAGGTTGCCGACGCATAATGACGACAAGTCGATTCCAACTCCAAATTACGGCGATTCAACGCGTCATTACATTGATTCAACTCGTCAACACGATGATTCAATGCGGCAACACGCTGTTTCAACTCGTCATTAAACTGATTCAACTCGTCAACACGCTGATTCAACTCGTCATTACGATGATTCAATTCGTCAACACAGTTCTTGAGCGATTCATTCTCCTCAAGTAACTGACGAATCGTCTCGGCAGCGTGGGAACAGTCGGAAGAATGACTACCCGAAAAACAAAAAAAATTATGGGGAAGTAAACTAGTAAACATAACGACAAAAGTATAGCAATTAACCAAAAAATAAAAAAGACCAATTTTTAAAATAGACAGTTACAAAAAATCCCCGCATCCAGAATTCGCGACATTATTTTTATTACGAAAAATGCCGAGAACCATCGTGATATTACTCATCCAAAGGTTATGTTTCCTATCACTTTTGAAGTGGCAGCTCTAACTGGGGGAAAGGTAAAATTAGAGATTTATGAAAATAAAATCACCATAGAACGAATCGGTGTTGTAAGTTTTGCATTACACGGCTTAAAAGGTACCAAAACATTATACTTCTCTAGAATATCTGCTGTTCAATTCAAAAGATCTGATATTACTGGGGGGTATATTCAGTTTACAATTCCAGGAGGTCTTGAATCTACTGGAGGCTGGTTTAATGCACATGCAGATGAAAATTCAATTCGATTTGGATATGAAGACGATGAAATTATGTCTTGTGTACATAAATTTATCGAAGTGAAAATTGCAAATGAAGATTCAAGAAATGAAGCAATTGCTCTCCAGCTTGTTATTGAGAAAAAACAACATGTTATTGAGAAAAAACAACAAACGAAACAAGATGAAAATTATCAAAACGAACTATTTTGGAAACCAATAGAAACACTAAATAAAGAAGAAAGAAAATATCTAATAGAAAAAGGACTGCTACCAGAAGAATCACAAAAATATTTGGAAGAGTTAGATAAACTAAGCGGGAATGAAAGAGAAGAAAGAATAAAACAAAAACAAGCTAAAGACGCGCGATTTGGGATAGGTTGTTTAATAGTCGTGATCATTCTTGCTTTGCTAGGTGTAACTGTCTATTTTGTTTTTTTGTTTTTAATCTTTTCACCACGAAACACACAAAATACACGAAAAAAGAAGGATATAAAATAGGAAATCTCTAAAAGTTCAATTTGCCTCCCACAAAAAACACAAAGAAAAGTAATTGATCGCTTCTTTGTGGTCTTTGCGCCTTTGTGGGAAATAAATAGTTCACGAATATATTTAAAAAAGTTCGTGTTTTTTGTGTATTTCGTGTTAAAAAAATCACCTCTCTGAATGTTTTGTAAACGCTAGGATAAAAATAAAATAGACAGTTACCATTGTGTCTATTCAGGCGGCGTTCTTGGCGTACTTGGGTGAGCAATGACTAAAACGGATGAATAGTTACCCCAAACGCTGTATTTAGTGATTGACTAAATTGCGTCTATTTTGGATTGTTAGAGAAAATGTCTATTTTATTTTGTTTTGGCAAGTTCGGTCTATTGCTTATTTTTGTAAAATGACCTATATTCTTTTCCTGTTCAATTTTGTCGATACACGGATTTCATTACAAATTCAATTGCAATACTTTCCTAATAGTTAACGACGGGGGGGGGTACCCCGTGTTGGGGAATTACGAGGTTTACCCTGTGTTTGGGGGTTAAGTCGAACAACGCGGAGCAAACCCGCGCCGTTAACTTTTGGTAAATTCTGAATGATGAGAGATTTCCGGTATCCTTCAACATATCGCTCCAATTATTTTTTAAGGAGAACCATTTCTATGAAAACTATTTCTGCTTTAACGTGTATTTTTTTGATCTTTGTTCTTGCTCTTTCTCTCACAGTTGCCGTTGCTGATGAGTCGGGTTTTGTTCCGTTGTTCACGCCGCAATCCGGTATCTCATGGACTGAAAACGGTAAACCGTTAAACGGTTGGGTGAAACGCGGCGGCGAAGCAACCTTTACCGTCGAAGGCGATTCCATCGTTGGAAAACGCGGACCCGGTATCGACACATTTTTGTGTACGGAAAAAAAATATTCCAATTTCATTTTGAAATTCGATGTCAAATATGATACCGAATGCAATTCCGGTGTTCAGTTTCGTTCCGACATCCAATCAAAAAATGAGCAAGAGGTGCTTGTCGGCTATCAATATGAAATCTTACCGGAAAACGATACCGCCAATGTTTATGATGAACACCGCCGAAACCGTTACCTTGTTCCGCAAACACCGGAATTACAAACGAAAATCAATCAGGTATTCAAAAAAGGTGATTGGAATGAAATGGTGATTCAATGTGTTGGTCCGTCTATCAAAACGTGGTTAAACGGCAAAAAAATTACCGACATTGTTGATCTTGAATCCAATGAAGGTTTCTTGGGACTTCAAGTTCATTCCGGCGAGCAAGGACAAGTTCAATGGCGGAATGTCCAAATCAAAGAACTACCGCCAACTCCTTGGATATTATTGTATGCCGATAAAAAATTCGGGAATGTCGAAACCAAACCGGTTGGGAGGTGGGAAATCCAAGACGACGGCTCACTACGCGGTACAACCGAAGAAGGACAACCCAAAGATGGAATGTTGTTGAGTAAAGAATCGTACAAAAATTTTGCCGCTAAAGTTTCCTTCAAAATGATTACCGGCAACAGTGGTCTTTATTTCCGTGCGGAAGAAGTTGACCGATCTTATTGGCTTAAAGGTTTTCAATGTGAAATTGCAGTTGGAGGTGATACTGCCGGACTTTGGGAAGTTCAGGGACGTGGCTGGGTTGCAAGAAATGTTGAGTTGGCTAAAGAAAAATACAAAACCGGTGATTGGAATGAGGTTGGAACGGTTGCTGTTGGCGACCAACTGACAACCTTCCTCAACGGTTGGACAATTGTCAATATCACCGATCCCCAATGTGCCAAAGAAGGAAAAACCGGTCTCCAACTTCATGGCGGTGGAAGTCAAGGTTGTCTTTTCCGCGATTACTACATCATGCCGCTCGACGAAAACACCGTCGAATTAATGAAAAAATAGTAGGGAATCTCTGAATAATTCAGAATTTACCGAAAGTTAACGGCGTGGGCTTGCCCCGCATTGTTAGGCTTAACCCTAAAACACGGGGTAAACCCCGTCGTTAACTAAGGTTAAAAAATTGGTAATAAATCACAGTTCAAGACTCGTTTGCTTTCTATGAATCTATTGCCCTTTCAGGGCGAAGGATTGACCGGCAATCCCTAAAGTATATGGTTAATAAAGGTAATATATCAGCGGAATTTGCGAAAACGTATTGGATTGCTTTAACAAACCTTATTTTCACCTTATTTTCTTAACTAAACAACCTCAGTAGCATGAAAATAAACAACAACAAACCT
>JAIROD010000543.1 GCA_031257725.1 Planctomycetaceae bacterium
TCGACAACCGCTTTGTTGAACGCTTCACATTGGGGAGTCAATTATTGTTATTCACTGAATCAGGTAGTTTCGTTTGTTCAGCAAGCTTATTCAACGGGACAGTACGATTATTACGCTAAGGCACTGTAGCAAAATAAGTGATCCAAAACTGGTATTGTTTTTTATTTTGCCATTCAGTATACTACATACCTGGATCACTGTATTATAACTACCATTGGTAATAAGTACAAGAGCATTTCCCGTTTTTTGTCCGATGAGCGTTCCCGTCGTGTGTGGGCGGCGGCCGAAGCGGCGAGTCTTGGTCGTGGCGGTATTTCTGCGGTTTCCTTAGCAACTGGTATCGGGCGACGTTCCATCCGCAACGGTATTCAAGAGTTACACTCTGATCATCCCTTACCGTTTGGTCGTATTCGCTGTTCTGGCGGTGGTCGTAAAAAGAGTACAGCCCAAGATACGACGCTCCTTCAATCACTTGATGCGTTGGTGGAACCGGTGACACGCGGCGATCCAGAACGCCCCTTGCGTTGGACTTGCCAAAGTGGGCGTACTCTTGCTGCGGAGTTACGGTTACAAGGTCATCCTGTGAGTCATCATACGGTGGGACGTTTACTGAAACAGATGGATTATTCCTTACAATCCAACCGTAAAACTCGCGAAGGTCAAGACCATCCTGACCGAAACCGTCAGTTTGAATATATTCATCAACAAGTCAAAAAATTCATGAAACAAAAACAACCGGTACTTTCGGCGGACACGAAGAAAAAAGAAAATATCAGTAATTTCAGTAACAAAGGGCGTTCTTGCCGCAAGAAAAAGAGACCTGTTACGACAAATATGCATGATTTTCCCGACAAGAATTTGGGCAAGGCGATTCCTTATGGCGTTTATGATATTGCGAATAACGTTGGTTTGGTGAATGTTGGCATTGATCATGATACGGCTCCATTGGCGGTCAATAGTATTCGTACTTATTGGCGGGAGATGGGGCTGGCACGTTTTCCGCAAGCGAAAAAATGGTTGATTACGGCGGACTGCGGCGGCAGTAATAGTTATCGTACTAAATTGTGGAAGTTAGAGTTACAAAAAATCGCGGACGAATTCGGAATCGAAATCACCGTTGGCCACTTTCCACCGGGAACAAGCAAGTGGAATAAAATAGAACATCGGTTATGTTCATTCATCAGTAAAAATTGGCAAGCCGAACCCTTGAAAGATATGGCAACGATTGTGAATCTCATTAGTAATACAAAAACAACTACAGGGTTAGAAGTCTGTTGTGTGGTCGATGAGAAAAAATACGAAAAGAAAATAAATGTTACCGATGAAGAACTAAAAAGTTGTCACATAAAACAACATAAGTTGCACGGAGAATGGAACTACACCATTAAACCAAAAAAAACATAATGGATCACTTATTTTGCTACAGTTCCTTAGCCTCATTTTCTCAATTCGTTTTGTTATACAAATTGACCTACAAAATGATGATTTTTGATGTTTCCCTCTCGTTAGGCTTGCGCCCTTTCAGGGCTTTTTTATGATTCGTTACGTAGGGCATTGCCCTACGCTATTGCCGGTTGCCCCGTTGGGGCGAAATAATAACGAAGCCCCCTAAAAAATACGCAAACTTTATTACAAGCAAATGAATATACTGTCAACGGTGAATTATTTACGGTGCGAGCGAGGTGGCGACATCTTGTTTGTAGGCGACGGCGGCGGGTAAAAAACCAACCAAAGAAGCCAGAATAATCAAGCCCGGAACTAACATAACTTCCGTCCATTGAAAACTCCAACTTCGAACAATAATTCCCGTGTATTCTGTAATCCAGGGACTCATTCCGCCGATGAGAACGTGACCAAGCAACAGACCGAGTGCGCCGCCTCCAAGCGATAAAAGTATTGATTCCAACAAAATAATGGACATCATCGTGAAACGGCGTGCGCCCAACGCTCTCATAATGGCGATTTCTTGTTTCCGTTCACTCATTGAATTGTAAATGGACACCATCGTTCCAATACCGGCGACAAAGACGACCAAAACAGCCAAAAAGAGCAAGACCATTTGAATATTGCCGACAATACTACCCAGCAAGACCGTAATTTCTTTAACCGGTTGCACCGCTTGAATATCAACGGTTTCATCAAGCAATTGCGGTAATTTCATTGCGTCGATGTTGACGTAAGCGTGTTCGGCAAGGACTGCGGCAGGATTAAAATCAGGAGAATTAGGATCAACCGCCATTCCTTCAGGGCGTGGAGTGTCTTGTTTGGTCATTAACAAAATTGCCGACAAATTCCGTTGCGTACTGTGTTCGTGTGTACTGTGTTCATGTGTATCTTGTTCGCGTGTATTTTGTTCGGGTGTATTTTGTTCGGGTGTATCTTGGTCTTCAGGAATATCGTGCATATCATAAAAACCGTCAATATCAACGAAAATCACATTGTCATTGGGTGTTCCTGTTGGGTTAAGAATTCCGACAACTTTGAATGGTTTGTGGTCGGCGTCGGGATCTTGGCCTTTTACTTCGGCGGCTTGGAAGGTATCACCGATTTTTAACCCTGCTTTTTTTGATGCCTGCGAACCGACCACGGCAGTAAATGGAGCAAGTTGATTGTCCAATGAAAAATTTCCGCCCTCAGCAAACGAATAAGACTGATTGCCCAAAAACTTTAATTCCGTAAAAAATTCACGCGACGTGCCGACAATAGACGCACCGCGAAAATAATGACCGATACAAACCGGAATTGCCGCCTCAGTGAGGTGGGCATATTGTCCTGATTGAAACATTTTCAGATATGTTCCCGGTACCGTGCTTGCCGGAGGCTTGATATAAAAAACGGTACTCAACACCACATCGAGCGGTGAACCTTTACCGGCAATAATAAGGTCATATCCTTGAGCACCTTTGTTGAACGAATCGCTCAAAACGCCGTGAATGACAAGGACGATTACGATCAAGGCAACACCAAGCGACATCGAGAACGCCGTCAAAACCGACGACAATAAACGAAATTGAATACTCCGAAACGCAATTTTCCAAAGCGGCATTGTTGTAATCCTTTCTTAAATTAAATAAATTGAGAATAATATCTTAAACAAAAACAAATAAAACATACAATTCTTAGTCATTGGTAACTATTCAGTGGTTTGGTTGTGTTCCTGAATTTTCCGTCCCGTTAGGGACGACATCTTGGTAGAAAACAACGTAATAAATCATCCGCATCCCGTAGGGATGCAATATTGGTAAA
>JAIROD010000581.1 GCA_031257725.1 Planctomycetaceae bacterium
CGTTTGGGAATCAGTGAAATCTCAACCGGCGCGACCGTTCGGCGAACGGTCGCCTACCTGCCAATAAGTGACCTAATATTTTTATCCATTTTAACAACCACCCTCTGAACGCTAGGAAAAAATTCCGTCCCGTAAGAATGCAATGTTGGTATGAATTATTTATTTATTTATTGATTCCATAACATTAATATATTGTTTGGCGAGATGTTTTCGGTTGTAATGTTCGAGAACATAATGTTGACCATGTTCTCCATATATTTTTTGGAGTTCCGGTTGTTGTAGGAGAAGTTCAAGAGCTTCAAGCAAGTTGTTGGTGTTTTCCGGTTCGATACAAATTCCGGCATCGGCTTCACGGACTAATTGTGCGGCACAACCTTCAACACCGAGAATAATTGGTTTCTTCATTGCAGCCATTTCAAATATTTTAGACGGCAAAACACGGGTGAACAATTGTTTCTTTTTCAAGTGAACGAAACAGATATCAATTGCGGCAAGAATTGTTGGTACGTTATTTTTGGGAATCATACCTGTAAAAATAACGTTATTGAGTTGCCGGTTTTCCGCATCTTTCTGTAATAGTTCACGGTTTGCGCCGTCTCCGATCAAGAAAAAAATAATATCATTACGATTTTGTTTTTGGAGTTGTTCGGCGGCATTGAGGACAATTTCAAGTCCTGCCGCCATACCGATTGTTCCGATGTAGGCGCAAGAGATTTTGTGTTCCAAATTATATTTTATACGGAAATTATTATCCGGTAATTGACCGAGAAACAAATCTTCATCAACGCCGTTAGGAATTATTGAAATTTTTTCTTCCGGTACATTTTTATTTTTTAAGTCTTCGGCGTAGCCGGGGCCAACGGTAACGATATGAGTTGCCCAGCGGTAAAGCAATTTTTCAAGCCAATAAACGATGGTCAATATTTTTTTGTTTTTCATTGCGCCGACGGCAACAATGGAATCGGGCCACAGATCGCGGATTTCAGCAATAAACGGAACACGATACCAATGTAATCGTGACGAAATGAGACCTGCCCAGGCTGCAAAAAATTGTGGTGAACTACCGATGATTATATCGGGACGTTTTTGAAACAGGGCAATCCAAACGGACATAAACATAAACACGATGAAATTAATCATACGTTTTAAAGTTCCTTTATTTGGCGTGATGTATGTCCAAACGCGGGTAACATGAACGCCGTCAATAATTTCATGTTGGACGAATTTATTTTTATAACCGTCAAAAATCTGACCGGCTGGAAAGTTAGGCGTATTCGTAATGACCTGCACCTCATGTCCTAACGTAACCCAATATGGACACATCGCCGTAAACCGCGATGCCAAAGCGTTACCTTCCGGAAAATAATTATGCGTAAATATAAGTATCCGCATTTTCATACTATTTCAATAATTGTTTGTAATATTAACGAACGATTGGTGATGACGGGTTTAATGACAATACATTCAATAACAATAGCGGGTATTTTGAGACCAAATTCAGGTGAATAATCAAAATGATTAAGTGTAAGCGGATAGTCATAACATGTTAATTTCCATCGGATAGAATCACGTTCGACAACAATTTCATGATTTTTTTGTTCAATAATTTTGCAATCGGGATGTAAATGAAATCGGCTGATTATTTCCTTTGATTGATCGGCGTTAATTCGATCAATAATTTTGAGTATTCCGTTATGATTCCATTCGAATAACCGATGATGAATTGTTTTTCGGTTGTGGTGTAGTTCACCGTTTAGGCGAAATCCGTATGTTAATGTTTCAAAAAAAACATGACGGGGATAAATACGATGACCAACTTTAAACGCATCAAAAAATTCACATTGGTCATATCCGTCGATTTCGATGGTATTGTGGGCTGCTGTTGAACGGCTGTATTTTCGATTTGGTGAATCGACATAATCGTACACTCCGCTATCAACAATCATTCTTTTACTGAAAAACGAAAGTTCAAATGAAAAAATATCGCCATGAGCATGACCCGGCAGATAATCAGGACCGATCTTTCCGGCATCACATAGAATATAATGTCCTTTATTTGTTTTTGCACCGAAATAACCGGCATCATTCAATTGAAAATTTTTTGTTTCACCAATATTTTTATTTTGAAAAAATTGTTTTGGATGATTATAAATTCCCAATGCGGCATCATTGAATAAGGCGATTTGTTCGTCTGGATGACATAGTTTTTCCAACGCATCAACTGCTTTACTCCAATAGGGGGCAACTATTTTTTGTAAATCATGATTACCGGTATTATGTAATAATTTCAACAAATAAACGATACGTGAATGATACATTGGTGAACGTTCAAGGTGCATTCCGTCGGTAAGAATTTGTTCTGCAAGTTCGTAATGAAGAATCTTTGTACCGATTTGAAACAAATACTTTGTTCTCTGACTATTGAAACAGGAACCGATTATCGACAAAGCGGCGGCATTTTCTAAATAATGATTTCCGAGAAGGTGATATTCCAAACGATAAACAAGCCAGTCAGCGTGTAATATTAAATTTTTTTTTAATATCGTTTGAAACTCAATATCGGACATTATTTTGTTTTGATGCCAACCGAAAAAAAATGTTATCCAATTCATTATTCGCAACGATACCGGATAGGGTTCCCAGCCGCAGGCGTAACGTTTTAGCGGATAATTTTTGATCCAATCCAACACGAGCAATTTAGCGTTTTCATAATCCAGTGCAAAAATATATTCAAAATAATGGAGATTATATTCCCAAAGTTTTGAGGGCATTTTTGTTGACCAATTAAAAGGATAACCGAGATTCATTTCGACATTCAAGAAAGTGAGATTTCCTTTTTTGATGGATTCTGCGATATTCTGTTGCTTACCCGGCGGCAAAAATTCTCCGGTTGGATTCCAGACGCAATCGCCGAGTTGTATTGTTTCCGCACGTTTTTTCCAGTAATTAGGCGAAAACGTTTTTGAAACAATACGGTTACGAATTTGTCCGTAAATCTGAATCGGCTTTAAATACCGAATGGCGTGCCAATATTGATTTATACTGATCATTTTTTTCAATTAACAAAAAG
>JAIROD010000599.1 GCA_031257725.1 Planctomycetaceae bacterium
AGTTAACGGCGTGGGCTTGCCCCGCGTTGTTCAACTTAACCCTAAAACACGGGGTAAACCCCGTCGTTAACTATTAATTAATAGGCAGAAAATAAAAAATTGAATTATTAGAGATGCCCCGTTGACACTCTCCCTCTTGAGAAAAAAAGACCAAAAGAGATAATATGAACATTGGAAATTTTTGTCTCTAAAGTCCCTATCATCCCTCCAATCGAAAAAGAAAAAAATCAGCCGGAACCAAAACAAAAATTATTTAACCATGCAATACTACGAAAATCCCTTGATTAGCCGTTACGCTTCGCGTTTAATGTCGCAACTTTGGGGACCACAACGGAAATTCAGTACTTGGCGAAAACTTTGGCTGGCTCTGGCGGAAGCGGAAGCGGAACTAGGATTGCCAATCACGCAAGAACAAATCGAAGAACTCCAAAATCATCTCGATGATATTGATTTCAATAAAGCGGCAGAATATGAAACAAAATTACGTCATGATGTTATGGCGCATGTTCACGCTTATGGCGATGTTTGTCCCAACGCCCGCCCGATTATCCATCTCGGCGCAACAAGTTGTTTTGTAACCGATAACGCCGACGCAATCCTACTTCGTGAAGCTCTCACGATAATCCGAAACCGTTTGGCGGCGGTGATTGATCGGTTGGGACGTTTTGCGTGGAAATATCGGGAACTGCCCTGTCTCGCCTTTACGCATCTCCAACCCGCTCAACCAACAACTGTCGGACGACGTGCCTGTCTCTGGGCTTATGACCTGATTCTTGATCTCGCCGAAACAGAACATCGAATCCGCAATGTTAAAACTCTTGGAAACAAAGGAACCACCGGAACTCAAGCCAGTTTTTTGGAACTGTTCAACGGTAATCACGAAAAAGTCCGTAAACTGGAACGGATCTTTTGTGAAAAAATTGGAATGGAATCCTTCGCAATCACCGGTCAAACTTATCCGCGAAAAATGGATTCCCAAATTCTTGACCTGTTGTCGGGAATCGCGCAAAGTGCCCACAAATTCGCTACCGACCTGCGAATTCTTGCTCATCGCAAGGAAATGGAAGAACCGTTTGAAGCGGATCAGATCGGTTCTTCGGCAATGGCGTATAAACGGAATCCAATGCGGAGTGAACGAATATGTTCGCTTGCCCGATTTGTAATGAGTTTGCAAACCAGTCCGGCAATGACCGCCGCCACTCAGTGGTTGGAGCGAACTCTTGATGACAGCGCCAACCGTCGGCTGGTACTGCCGCAGGCTTTTTTGGCAATAGATGCCGTGCTTATTTTGTATCAGAATATTGCCGAAGGGTTGGCGGTTTATCCGAAAGTGATTGAAAAAAATCTTTGGTCGGAACTTCCTTTTATGGCAACAGAAAATATTCTGATGGCGGCTGTCGAGCAAGGCGGTGATCGGCAGGATTTACATGAACGGATTCGACAACACGCTCAAGCCGCCGCCGCCATTGTTAAAACAAAAGGCGGTGAAAACGATTTATTGAACCGGCTCCGAAATGATCCGGCGTTTAACAAGGTCAATATTGATGCGGAATTGGAACCATCCGCGTTTATCGGACGTTCACCGGAGCAAGTCGATGAACTCATCAATGAATATGTCGAACCAATTCGACAACGTTACGAAGATATTTTAACTGTTGTCGATGCCGATGTCCGAGTTTGACCGAAATAAAAATGATCGGGAATCTCTAATCATTCGTTTTTTTTAACCACAACGTTTTATGAATCAGACACGTTCTTATTTAACAGCAAAATTTGACGCGATGGGGATTCATCCTCAATCGCGGCTGGGACAGAATTTTCTGATTGATTTAAATTTGCTTCGACTATTGCATGAATCCGGTAATATCGAACCGCATGATGTTATCCTCGAAGTCGGCACCGGAACCGGTTCACTAACCGCGCTAATGTCGGAAAAGGCTGCTGTTGTTATTACGGTTGATGTTGATCCTGTTATGCAAGAGTTGGCAAAACAGGAACTCTTCGGCAAAAAAAATATCCGATTTATTAAAACAGATATTCTCAAAAATAAAAACAAACTTCGTGAAGAAGTGTTGGAAATGGTTCGGGAAGAATTGGACAAATCGGGTCTGAATGGTCAAAAACGGCGGTTCAAACTGATTTCGAATTTACCGTACTGTATTGCCGCTCCGCTTATCTCCAATCTTCTTTTAACGGAAACGCCTCCGGTATTGATGTGCGTAACAATTCAGAAAGAACTCGCCGAGCGTATCACGGCGAAGCCGCGAAGTAAAAATTGGGGGGCGTTGTCGCTTTGGACGCAAGCCCAATGTAACACGGAACTAATCCGAATCATGCCTCCCACTGTTTTCTGGCCTCGTCCCAAAGTTGAATCAGCGATTGTCCGTCTCACTCTTGATGAAAAAAAACGCAACAAAATTCCTGACCTGAAATTTTTCAACGAATTTTCTCGCGCAATTTTTTTCCATCGCCGTAAATTTTTGCGTGCAGAACTTTGTAGTACGTTCAAAAATACGATTCCGAAATCGCGTATTGATGAGATTATGGACGAAATGAACTTCGACACCAACACCCGCGCGGAAACATTGCCGTTGAAAACAATGCAACGTCTCTGTGAACTTTGTCGGCAAGAATTACTAAAGTTGCCGGAAAATAAACGAAAAATATTGTAATAGTGGACAGTTGATAGTGGAGAGTAACATGACAATGGGACAAAAAGAATTTTTTTTAACGGAGTGCTTCATCGACGATTTTTTTTGCTTCAGTTAAGATGTTGTCGAGATGTTCTTTGCTTTTGAATGATTCGGCGTAAATTTTGTAAATGTTTTCGGTTCCTGAAGGTCTTGCGGCAAACCAACCGTCTGTCGAAACCACTTTCAAACCGCCAATAGAAGCACCATTACCCGGTGCATTCGTCAGTCTGGCAACAATGGCATCTCCCGCCAATTTTTCTGTAACAACTTTTTCCGGCGTTAATTTCTTAAACGCCGATTTTTGTTCCGGCGTGGTTCCCTGATCAATCCGCGTGTAAAACGATTTACCGAAACGTTTTTCAAAGTCCTGATATATTTGACCGGGATCGAGTTGTGTTTTGGCAAGAATTTCCGCTGCCAAAAGATTTAAAATAATTCCGTCCTTGTCTGTTGACCAGACTTGACCATTTTTGCGCAAAAAACTTGCTCCTGCGCTTTCCTCACCGCCAAAACCGATATTGCCGTTGTACAAACCATCGACAAACCATTTGAATCCCACCGGAACCTCGACCAGTTTCAAACCTAAATCAGCCGCAACACGATCAATCACCCCGCTTGAAACCAATGTTTTACCAACACCAATTCCTTTTGCCCAATCCGGACGGTTTGTAAAAAGATACTGAATGGCAACAGTAAGATAATGATTCGGATTCATCAGTCCAACCGAAGGAACAACAATACCATGCCGATCCGTGTCCGGATCATTGGCAAACGCAATATCGAAACGGTCTTTTAACGTAACAAGTCCGCACATCGCATACGGACTGGAACAATCCATGCGAATTTTACCGTCGTGATCCACCGTCATAAAAGAAAATGTCGGATCAATTGTTTTATTGACAACCGTGATATCAAGATGATAATGTGCGGCAATCGGTTCCCAGTAAGCGTTGCCCGCACCGCCGAGCGGATCAACTCCAATCCGAATTTTCCTATCGGCAACCGCTTTCAAATCAATAATTGTTTCAAGATCAGCAATATAATCTTTTGAAAAATCAACCGCTTTTACATTTGATTTTGAAACAGATTTTTCATACGAAATTCTTTTAACGCCGTTTAAATTTGTTTTCAGATAATGATTGGCTTGGTTCTGAATCCAGCCGGTTACATCGGTATCGGCGGGACCGCCGTTGGGTCCGTTATACTTGATTCCGCCGTCACTCGGTGGATTGTGAGACGGCGTAATAATCACACCATCGGCAAGAGAATTTCCTTTGTGAAGTTGATTTTGGCGATTATGTTGCAGAATTGCCCATGAAATCACCGGCGTTGGTGTGAATCCGTCGTCAGCCTGAAACAAAATGTCAACATCATTCGCCGCAAAAACTTCAAGAACTGTTTTTTGTGCTGCGCCGGATAGAAAATGGGTGTCCTTGCCAAGATACAATTTTCCGGTGTAACCTTGTTTCGAACGATAATCACAAATCGCTTGAGCAATTGCCAAAATATGAGATTCCGTGAACGAACCGTCTAACGAAGTACCGCGATGCCCACTGGTTCCAAACGCAACGAGTTGAGTTGGATTTTCCGTATCCGGTTTTTTTTCGTAATAGTTTTTTTCAAGATCGTTCAGGTTGACAAGAATCGACTGCGGAGCCGGTTTTCCGGCAAGTTCATGAAGAGACATAGATTTCAAAAAATTAAATAAAATGTAATGTAATATAAAATGTAATATATTAGTGGAATTCAGGAACGCGGACAATTTTACCCGAAATAAAAATTCCACTGAATGCAACATAAATTTTAACGTGTGAAGAGTATTTATTAAAATCATTCTCCTCAATGCGCAAGTTCCCGTTCAAATTCTGCCAGCGTTTCACAATCCAATGCCCCGAATCCAGCGCAACTAAATCCGTGTAGGAACTGACAGATTGTACAATGGTTTCGGGAACATGTTTAAAGCGTTTATTGAGTATTTTGAGAAAACATCCTGAGCTCTCGCTTTAATTTTACCATTCTCTTCACCTTCCTTTTCACCTTCTCTTTTGCCTTCTCTTTTGCCTTCTCTTTTGCCTTGAATATAGAGTTCTTCCAATGTGGACATGACCATTTTTTCAGCCTCCTGATAATCTAAAACTTTTGAAATTGCTCCGGCGACAATTTCTTTACTGTTTTTGGTTACTGCCAGAAAGTAACGAGTTAACGAATTAAGCCAACCGTAAGTTCGTGGATCGGTTTTGATTTTATCAAAATATCCGACAATCCGGTCAAAACTTTCCGGTAATTTCCCTAATGATGCGGATTGCAAGGTATCCAACAGGGCGATCAATGCCGGATGTCCGGTCAATGTTTCCTGCTGAATCTGCGACAAATCAATCATGATTACCGGAAATGATAAAAAATGGTGATCAACACCGGGTGGTAATGATACCAGATCGCCCATTTGTAACAACTCCTCCCATGGAATTTTCCCTTGATACAGCACAATAACAAGCACATACGGATATTTTCCATCGCGGGTCATGGTGTTTTCGGGGTCAGCGTCGCAACCTTCGTAAAATTCCAATAGTTTACGCAAGCAGCGAATACAGAATCGTTTAACTTTTTTTGATTGATGTTCAAAAAAGAAGAATACTTTGGAGTATCCTCCGACTTTGAAATTTGCGGAAAATCGCAAATCGCCGATCACTTCCTGTAAGTTTCCATCAATCGTTGTTGGTGATTCACACCGAAGCGACCTCAAGTCGATCAAACGAATCACTCCTGTACCGGCGTAATGCTCCAACAAACACGTAAACAACTCAATATCAATAAGAAAATATCGTGTTAGTAAATCATGTGGGTGAGCGAGTTCTAGCGGGGCGGTTATGTTCGGAAATACCTGCATAAAATCTCCTGTTGGTAAAATGGTCAGTTATGTAATAGTTTAAAACAAAAACAAAATGATTCATCAATGCTTATTCAAGATTAGTATTTTGTCGAAAAAAATTTATTATGTTATGCGGTGATTCCTTTGGTTAGGGTCATAAAGGCGGTTTCGAGATTGATTTCATCTTCCTTGAATGATCTGATTTTGAAACCGTGTTCTACTAACAGTGTTGGTAATTCACAATAATCGTCAAGTCCTTTGTCTTTGTCCAGTGAAAGACGGATGATTGGTTTACCGGCGACAGTTTGAATTTCAACACGATTAACAGAACGATGTTGTTCTAAAAGTTTTGCGGCTTCTTCCAGACCGTTGACCAGATCAATATTGATGACCAAATGGTCGCGGACTTGCCGCATTACTTCGGCAACATCGGCGTTGACCAACAGCTCACCACGTTCAATAATTCCGACTTTATTACAGATGTCCGCTAATTCCGGCAAAATATGGGATGAAACCATAATTGTTTTTCCACGTCCGCCGAGCCGTTTGAGAAGTTCGCGCATTTCAATTCTTGCTCTTGGATCGAGTCCGCTTGCCGGTTCGTCCAGGAGCAGAACCTGCGGGTCGTGTAGCAGAACACGGGCAAGACCAAGTCGTTGGGTCATACCTCGTGAGAGACTTGTTGCCAACGCCTCACGTTTATAACCAAGATCAACCAGTTCAAGCATTTCATCACAAACTTTTTTCCGTTTACTCCCGCTAATCCGGTAAGCGGCGGCGAAAAATTCAAGATACTCGATCACTTTCATATCATCGTAAACACCGAAAAAATCGGGCATATAACCAATCATACGTCGAATTTCCTTTGGGTGTGTGTAGATTGATTTTTCACAAATATAGGCTTCACCGTAAGTTGGCTGAAGCAATGTGGCAAGAATTTTCATTGTTGTTGTTTTACCGGAACCATTCGGTCCGATAAAACCGAATAAATCACCGGAAACAAGGTTCAACCTGAGATTTTTAACAGCAAACAATTTGCCGTATTGTTTTGTGAGGTCTTCAGTACGAATCATTTTTAGTTGATAATGGAAAGGGATCGCTGATAATGAATAACGTTGCAAAAAAATTGCGTTTATGGGCGGGTTATTAAAATGGGTAAAATTTTCAGGTTGTTTCGGTATTTTGCGGGATAATTAGACCTTTTCTCCAACTTGAAATGAAAAAACTTACATCAGGTAACTTTTACTTTATACTTTATACTTTTATTTTTTTACCGCCAAGGCGATGACGTCGCACAAAGATTGTTTGTTACGGCGTCTTTGTGCGACTTGTTCGCCTTAGTGGTTCAATGTTCATGGTTTGGGGAGAATGTTGAAGGGGTTAAGGAAAAGGTCTATTGTTTACGTCAATAATCCTATGATAGACAATTCTTCTCCTGACGGTTAATTACAATGATACAGCAAACGGAATACTTCAAAAATTCACGATGATTGGACATTGTTTGCTCCTTTTACAATAAACATTGAAATAAAATTGAAGAACCGTTCACTCCGATAAGCATCAGTAATACAATATTCATCGGAAATGGCACCGATAGTAAGTGAATACAAATTTTATATGAATTGCTGCAAGGTTTAAAGGGCATCTAT
>JAIROD010000612.1 GCA_031257725.1 Planctomycetaceae bacterium
CAACAATACACGTTGACCAATTTAGTATCGTATGATGCTCATCTTGTTCTCCCTGAAAATAGCCCTCGCCAATTCCAATACATTCGCGTTCTTGAAAAGTGACATTATGAAATGAAACAAGTATAGTTGCCGCTTCACCGATGCCAAGTTTGTTTCGATAACCGTCACTATCTCCAGTATACTGCGGGATTAGTACATCTGGTTTGATCTTTACTTCAAACTTCCCATTTCTGACGGTTAGTGTTGCCGAACCGCTTCCGGTATAAGGTCCATCGGTACGTGTTGTGAATAGTTGATTTCCGTTACTGTCATACTGATAATTACCCTGTGCATTTTTTTGCGGTGTTTTAATCGTAAACGTCAAACTAAAAGTAACGGTAATCATGTATGTTCCCGCAGTAGCACTCTTTTTCGTTACAGTAATGGAGTTTCCGGTACCTGACTGCGTTGGACTATAAACGACGCCAGCATCTGCACTGACCGTGTAAGTTCAAGACGTACTTTGAATCATTTTTTCATCGTACAATGTCGGCTGACCATTATGACATATAAAGTAATTTTGATTCACATAGAAATATCATCGAATATGTGATTCGGACTCCTTTTACGCCAACGATATTCATATTAATCTTTCGATTTTTCGTTCTTTAGAGTTTTCGTTTCGGAATCAAGTTGTCGTTTCACATAGTCTTGATCTTTTTTGCAAAGGGCGGAAATCTCGATAGTAAATTGTTTTCCGTCCTCTTTTTCAATCTTAATTTCTTTTTTGTCGACTGAAATTAATTTTGCTGTCAGTTTAAACAGGTCATCGTTTGTTTGCCATTGGCGGAAATCTTTGTAGGGAATGCCGAATCGTGAAAGCAGAATAACAGATTCTTGTACGGGATAATCATATTTTTCCAATAGTTTGAGTAATTCCGTTGCATCGGTTGCTGAAATATATTCTTTTTTAAGATAAGATGAAGATTCCGAGAGAGCCCAGTTCATTTCGTTGCGAACTCTTATTTGAAGAGAACGCTCTGCCGATAAACGTTCATTGATCTCTAATCTTTTCTCATAGTTTTTCCGAATATCATCCTCTTTAATAGCAGAAGGTTCGACACCAGCGAGATATGGTCCACCGATAGGGGCAATATTTTCAAAAATTCGAACTGAGAAGTCATGATTTTTGTCGATAAAATTCCCCATATACTGAATAAATTCCAACCAATAAAGACTAACATTTTTACGTATTTTGTTATATTCAGTAACATCTTTATTATTAGTAACTCGCAATGTCAGACATGAAATCAGTTTACTATGGTATTTCAACGATATAAAGAATTCGTTTTGAATATCTGGGTTGGTTTTTATTTTTCTATCTTTATTGTATTGAATATACTTTTTATATTTGTCGCGGCATTTTTCGATTTCGTTCAATAATTTATTGGTATCAAACTGATCCGCCATAACCATCAAATCAAATTCGTCTTCAACTGGCGGCTGTGCATAGATAAACAAAACATTACTATTGTTTATCAACATTAAGAAGAAAAACAAAATAATTAACAAAAATTTAGTGGACATATTTACAATTAATTTATTCATTCTGTTAATCTTTGTTTGTTTCGTCCTTTGACGTTTTCGTTTCGGAATCAAGTTGCCGTTTCACATAATCCTGATCTTCCTTGCGAAGGGCGGAAAGTTCGATGGTTGAACGTCTGCCATCTTTATTTTCAATGGTTACGTCGTCTTTGTTAGTAGAAATAAATTTCGCTTCCGTCTTGAACAATTTATCTTTGCTCAACCAAATACGAAAACCTTGGTCGGGGTTAGCCTTTTCTGCCTTTCGTACGGCATCCAGTATGGCTTTAGTCATTCCATGAGCAATTTTCTGCTCAGTGAGCATTTGTTCAAGCTCTTCAGTTCGATAAGGAAACAATGAATAAGCATCTACAAGATATTCTTGAATGGGTTTCGCATAATGGTCACGAACTTCACGTGCTTTCATTTGGACATCCCTTTTATTCAGCCTTGCTGTTTCATCCTCCTTGTATTTTTTATATGCTTCGCGTGTCGCCTTGTCTTCAACGTTACTCATATCTTGTCCAGAGCCGGATGGAAATCGATAGGACGCAGGCGGAACAAAACCATCAATTGGCAGAAGATTGTCACTTGAATAAGGATCGTATGCATCTTCTATTTTCGTTGTAAAAAGTTGATAGATATCCAATAATCTACCAGCATATTTTTTTCGTAACATTGGGTCGCAGTCAACAAGAACCTCTGTTTGGTGAGGTCGGTATTGAAAAGTCAGTAACATTCGCAATTGATGAAACCATGCTTCGTATTGTTCGGTTGCGTTCGATTCTGCGGATTTTTCCAAAGTAACAAAGGCAGCCCTGTCAATAATTTCCTTGCCTGCCACCACTGCCTTCTCATCGTCAATGCGGTTTTGTAATTTTCCTGTAACTTTCTCCATGATTTCTAAATACAAAGGAATATTTTCCTTCGTAAGGTTCTCCAGTCTTTTTATTTGAGGTGAAATTTGTTCAAAAGGAATGGATGCATTACCGATCTTGCCCATTATTTGGTATGTTTGCTCCATGACATTTCCGCGTTGCTTGAATTTGTCTTCTTTTTCATGATTCGCTTGGGCTAAAACGGATACAATATTTTGAAAAAACATAAAAAATATAATCAATACAATATAACGTTTCATAAAATTTCTCCTTCAAAGTTTAGTCTGTGTACTTCCAGCCGTCCGTATAAGACGTGTTGTTTTTTACGGCGTTAAGAAGATTCGGAACATTGTTAGGAACACGCGTGGCCTTCTTCCCAAATTTGGTGATAACACATCCGCCCTGTCCATCGAAAGTACCAACATGCGGATTAGTCACAATGGGAACTATAGCAGTGCCGTCATAATATCCAAATGGAATATTCAACGTCAGAACTCTCGCTGAGGTGCCAAGTGGAAATTGAACCCAATAGACATGGTCTTCTCCGTCGATTTTTGATCCGTTTACAACATCGCCGCCACCCGCCTTCCAAACATTTTTTGGATGTTCAAACAAAAAACCATCATAAGTCGCTTTTACATAATCTTCACCAAGCACAGATTTCGAAAAAGAAACATCTTTAGGTTCAAGATAAATTGTTACAAACATACCAGACCCTACCAAAACGATCCCGTTGTCATTTCGTTTTGTCGTTGACACCATACCCGTGGGCGCAATTGACGTAATACCTATGGTCTCTTCATCTGGTGTAGCACCGTTGACTGTCGCGTTTACCGTTATCGTTGCCGAACCGGGTTTATTCTGGAGCGTAAATCCTAGTCCGGCCACAGTGCAAATATCATCCGGTGTAACCGTGCTGCTAACAAAAACAACAGTATCACCCGTAGTTTCTGGCTCAATGATAATACTAGTGCTAAGTGTCCTAATTTCGCTTGATTAAAAATTTTCTTCCTTTTCCCCCAAATCGCCCATTTTGGTCTTGTCTCATGGAATACAAAATCATTATAATACCGTATTTGTTATTTTT
>JAIROD010000623.1 GCA_031257725.1 Planctomycetaceae bacterium
CTTCTGTCGGAAACGTTATTTGAACTTGAATATAAGTTGACAACATTAAATTATTGGGTTAAGGAATTTGGTTCGTACAAATCACACTTTAATAGATTGTTCTTAATGTCCCATTTGTCCCTAATGTCCCCTTCTTATATTCATGGGCGTATCTAATAAGTCAATTTTTAATTAGTTCACGACGTGGTTTAGCCCGTGTTTGGGGGTTAAGTCTAACAACGCGGGGCAAGCCCACGCCGTTAACGTTCGGTAAATTCTGAATTATGAGAGATTCCCAGTAGTGTATTATCAGGAAATACTCATCAGGTAAGGTCGCAACGGTTGATCTGGTTTTCCCATTTCTGTCCGCTCACAGGGGCAAGTCGGCTATCGCCGACGCAACCGTGGGTGAAAACCCTTCGGCGAAAGGTTGCCTACCTCTTGTTTATTGACCTGATGATAAATCATAGGATCGCTACTGAATAGTTGCAACCTAATAACGCGGGGCAAGCCCACGCCGTTAACGTTCGGTAAATTCTGAACGATTAGAGATTCTCTGCATGATTATTCTTCCGCGCCGTCGGCGAACAAATCTGCGCCATTTTCTTGAATTTCGTTCATAATTTCCGTTCTGAGTTGTTCGGTGAAATTGGGATTTTCTTTCAAATATTGTTTTGTTTTTTCACGTCCTTGACCGAGTTGTTGTTCCCCGTAACGAAACCACGCACCGGATTTAACAATGATTTTTTGTTTGATGGCAAGATCAAGAATATCGCCTTCATAACTGATTCCACTGTTGTGCATCATGTCAAACTCCGCAGCCCGAAACGGTGGAGCCACTTTGTTTTTCACCACTTTTGCCTTCACCCGTTGACCAATCACCGCTTCACCCTCTTTGATTTGTCCGACACGCCGCACATCAATCCGGCAAGAACAGTAGAATTTCAGTGCACGTCCGCCGGGTGTTGTTTCAGGATTACCAAACATAACGCCGATTTTTTCACGAATCTGATTGATAAAAATGATACAAGTTTTACTTTTGGCAATAATACCGGTCAGTTTTCGGAGAGCTTGACTCATCAAACGAGCCTGAAGACCAATATGAGCGTCGCCAATTTCCCCTTTGAGTTCTTTTTCAGGAACCAACGCCGCAACCGAATCAACAACAATAATGTCAACCGCATTGGATTTAACCAGCATTTCCGTGATTTGCATGGCTTCTTCACCGCTTCCCGGTTGTGAAACGAGCAGGCTTTCAAGATCAACACCAAGCCGTTTTGCCCAACTTGGATCGAGTGCATGTTCCGCATCAATAAATGCGGCAATTCCACCTTCCTTTTGTGCCTGAGCGACAATATGTAATGTTAATGTTGTTTTACCGCTTGATTCGGGACCGAAAACTTCAATGATTCTTCCGCGCGGTACGCCGAAACCGCCTAAAGCAATATCCAGTGAAAGGCTACCGGTTGAAATACCGGAAAGACTGGGCGTTTGGTCAAGTTTTAACGGCATGATCGCGCCTTCGCCAAATACTTTTTCTATTTGCGTTACGGCGTTTTTCAATTCGGGATTCTTCGAATAAACTACGTCAATTTTATTGACTTTTTCCGCTTTCGTATTGGCGGACTTCGCTTTTTCAGCAGCTTTTTTAGGCATGGAATTTAATGTTGGTTAAATAAAGTTGTTAGTAAAAGTTACAGTTAAATAGAAACGAAACAACAAGTTACACTGTTCATCAGGAAAATGGAAACTTTCCTGAGCAATGATTATAGCAAACTTTGTAGTTATAAAAATACGGCAGATGATATTTTAACCGTCTTTCAATAAAAATTGTTGCTAAAGTTGTTATTATCGGGAATTTTCATTTTAACGCCGTTGCAAATTCGTCCAACGAAACACAGGTCAACGCAAAATCTACTAATTCCTCCAGTTTGGCAATATTTTTAATTGATTGAATTTTTTTCTGAAGTGGTTTCGACGGTGTTTCCAAACGAATTGATAGAATACGAATAATCGTTTTGGCAGTACCTTCTGCCTTCCCTTTTGCTTCCCCTTCTGCTTTCCCTTTTGCTTTCCCTTCTGCCTTCCCTCTTGCTTCTCCTTTGGCTTCATGTTCAGCAATTAATTCATCTAACAATGATTTTGGCATTGGAATACCTCCTTTGTGATTACAAAAATACGGCAGATGATATTTTAACCGTCTTTCAATAAAAATTGTTGCTAAAGTTGTTATTGTCGGGAATTTTCATTTTAACGCCGTTGCGAATTCGTCCAACGAAACACAGGTCAACGCAAAATCGACTAACTCCTCCAGTTTGGCAATATTTTTAATTGATTGAATTTTTTTCTGAAGTGGTTTCGACGGTGTTTCCAAACGAATTGATAGAATACGAATAATTGTTTTGGCAGTACCTTCTGCTTTCCCTTTTGCTTCCCCTTCTGCTTTCCCTTTTGCTTCCCCTTTGGCTTCATGTTCAGCAACTAATTCATCTAACAATGATTTTGGCATTGGAATACCTCCTTCTTTTTTGGTTTGTTTAGTGAGATTAATAAAATCCTGACGTTTGAAATGTTTTGCACTTGTTGAAGCGTAGTGCACCGCGTCATGCCATTCTTGTTGCGATTCCTGCAAGTGCAATGTCGGTCGCAATTTCCGGTATATTTCCATGAGACGTTCAGAAACATCTTTGCTAAAAACCATCTGTAACACCATGAACAGAAGGCTAAGTTCCTGATCTTGGGGAAAGCTGTTTGGAACAAAGGTTGTTACATCACACAAAATTGCTTTTATGTTCAACACCCATTCTTCCATACCTCGCAATATCCGAATCAATTTAATCAATTCTGTTGGCGAAGTAAATTTGTGTTCGCCGTAATGAAAAATGATTGGGATAACCATTGGGAGCAAAAAGTTTTTGAAACGTTTTTTGGCTTTTTGACCTGCATTTTTGGCTTCTGCCGCCGATTTTACTGCTTGAAATTCGCGATCCCAAATACGAACGACATATTTAACGATTTGGAAAATGGTCCATTGATCGTTTTCGGTTTTCAGTTCAATCAGGATGAACACGACAATAAATTCGTTGCTGTTTTTGAGCGGAATTCGGTACAACACATCGGCGTAGGACCGTTTCAGTTCTTCATCGACATAAGTTTCCGGATCAATTTGTAATTTACTAAGATCAACCAATTCTAATACTTCCGGTTTAAGAATATGTTTTAAAAGTTTTCGTGCTTTTCGGAGATTGCACAATTTGCTTTTACAAAACGCATCATGTTGATACTTTTTCTTAAACTCGTCAAGAGTATTTTGATCAAGCGGTTGAGCCGAATCCGGTTGTTTTGTTAAAGTTTTTTGGGGCATAAATTGTTCTCCAATTATTTTTGTAAACTGTTATTTTTTTTGAAACTTATTTTTTTCACGAAGCGACCCGTTTTTCAAAGATTCCAGACAAACGTTCTTCATCTTTGGGAAGGATACCCGATGTGAGCTGTAGCGGTACCGACCAAGGGGAGTGAGTAATTTTGTAATAAAGTCCCAACCATTTTAGTGTTAACGGATTACAAAGATGAAATACTTTTAAAATAGTTCCGCAAATTATTCGGCAATCGAACCAGAGTGAGGCTTTTTCGATATATTCAAAATCGTAAACCAGTTTTTGGCGTACATCATTTAAGTTGACGTCGGAGGCTTGATTGAGTTGAGCCAGACCAGTTAATCCCGGTTTGACCGAGAGCCGGTAGAAATAACCGTCAATACGTTTTTCCAGTTCATCGACAAATTCAGGGCGTTCCGGTCTTGGTCCGACTAAGGACATTTCTCCGCGTAAAACGTTGTACAATTGAGGTAATTCATCGATGTGAGTTTTCCTGATAAACTTTCCGACTGGTGTAACGCGGTGATCTTTTCGGGCAGCCCAGATGGCGCCGGTTGCCGATTCGGCGTCGACTCGCATAGAACGAATTTTATAGATCGTAAACGCCTTGCCATCTTTACAAAGTCTGACCTGCTTGTAAATCCCTGGTCCTTTGGAAGTCAAACGAACAATAATAATAGTTAGGACAACAATCGGAAAAGTCAGAACAAACAGGAAAAGCGCAATAGTCCAATCGAAAATGCTTTTCCTGTGAAAATAAGAAGCGACAATTGGTTCCGGACACCTTTCCATAATATTGTTTGTTTATTTTTTTGTAACTGTTCAGTGATTATTATTTTTTGTGATAATGGGATCTATTCAGTAGAGTGTCTTATCAGGAAATACTCATCAGGTAGGCGACCGTAGGTGAAAACCTGTGGTTGATCTGGTTTCCCCATTTCCGTCCGCACACAGAGTCAAGTCGGCTATCGCCGTATTAATAAAAACGCTTGGCGAGCGGTTGCCTACACCATCGAATGAGCAATCTACTGAATAATGACAAATTTAATTGGTTAAACCCACACTCTTGTTTTTTTCCAAACATGACCTGCCCAAAAATCAGAGATCAATAATAACATAATGTTGATAAAAAGCAATTGCCGACACAGAAAAAAGCTAACTATTCAGTAGCGATCCTAATATTTATCATCAGTCCAATAATCAAGAGGTAGGCAACCCATTGACTTATAAGCGTTTTGTTTTGAAGGTTCGGGTTTTCGGTCAACCGTCCCGCTTTTCGGCAACACGTGCAAAACGTTGCGAC
>JAIROD010000626.1 GCA_031257725.1 Planctomycetaceae bacterium
ATTGAAGTTTATTTGTAACTATTCATTAGCGATCCTACATTATTTATCATCAGGTCAATAAACAAGAGGTAGGCAACCTTTCGCCGAAAGGTTTTTACTAATACGGCGTACTCGCCGACATTGCCCCTGTTTGCAGATGGAAATTAAAAACCAACCGCGTACAACTCGAATAACAAAACCAACCGTTGCGACCTTTCGGCGAAAGATCGCCTACCTTCCTCGACTGAATAGTTGCCTATTAATTTATTAGTTAATCGGTTGAAAATAAAAAATTGAATTATGAGAGATGCCTATGGGAATATTGGGGACGCGATGTCCGCATTCCCGCACCAAAACTGAAAAAAATAAAGAATGGGCGGTTACTTGCGTTTTGGGGCAATCGGAATTATACTTTAGAGCCGTTATCAATTTTGTTTATTGATCTTTATTTCTAAATTTTTAACTGATTAAAGAACTTGGGAGTCAAAACATGTCAACGTTACCCGAAAATAAATGTGAAGCAGGTTGCGATCATCAACATACCGATTTGGAAGCACTCAATAACCGTGTTGCCGAACTTGAAAAAAACGCCGCCCGAACAATCGAACAAAACGAAGAACTTGCAGAACTGTATGTCATGTTGGCAGCAGAACTCTTGGAAGATGATGGTACACTTAAAGAAATACTCGACCTGTTTGCAAAAGCCGAAACAGTATTGCAAGCAACATTGGCTCTCGGCGAAGATGATGAAATACGCCGACAACTTGGGAATGTGTATCTTCATCGCGCGGTTGCCTATAACGATTACGAGGAATTTGAACCTGCCATCGAATCTTACGGTCTTGCCGTCACAACTCTTAAACCGTTGGAAAGTAAAGGAGATGGCGAAGCCAAATATGATATTGCAGGAATTCGTCTGAATCGTGGAATTATCTATCACGAACTCGGTGAATTTGAAAAAGCCAAAACCGATCTCGATGAATCCTTCACCGCATTCCGTGCCGTTGAAAAAATCAGTGATCTTGATACTCGGTTTTACATGGCTAAAGTCAGTGTTTCTCAAGGGAATCTGTTTCGGGATATGGACGAACCGCTTGATAAAATTGTTGACGCTTACAATCGGGCAATGCGGCTTTTTGTCGAACTTATTGATATTGGGCAAATGGAACATGAACGGGAACTCGCCAATACTCTGCTGCTCCGCTGTTCGGCAACTTATGAAAATTATATGGTCAGGGAATTTGAATCCGAAACAGAATGCCTAAACAAGGTCGGCGATGTTCTGATTGATGTCGGACGCGGAATTGAAATCCTCGAAAAATTAGCCCAAAACGGTAACTTCGAAAATCAATTCGATCTTTTTATGGCACTCAAAACCGAAGGAACAATTCTTTTGGACATCAACAAATCAGAAGAAGCTTATAAAGTTTTTGACCGATCTATTCGTGATTTCGCGGATTTTATCAATGAGGATGATCCGGAGGTTCTCAATGCTTTTGCGGAGGCGTATGAGAAACGCGGGATTGCCTCGCTGAATATCGGTAACTCTAAGGAATCTCTGAGTGATTTTGATAAAACTATTGAAATTCGGGAAAAATTATCGAGTAAAGAATTTGGTTTGGACGAAGATTCCCGATTTAATTTCCTGCTCACTTTGGCTGCTTCCTACGCACACCGCGCCCATGCTCATGCGACTTTCGACAATGCAGAAGACGCGAAAAAAGATGCCCAACACGGTCTGGATATTGTTCATTCCCTGAAAGAGGAACCGGGAGGTGAGGAATTAGAGGAAATCAGAAAACTCTTTGAAAATCTATTGGAACAAATAAAATAACGTAACTATTCAGTTTAATTAATAGTTAACGACGGGGTTTACCCCGTGTTTTGGGGTTAAGCCTAACAACGCGGGGCAAACCCACGCCGTTAACTTTCGGTAAATTCTGAATTATGAGAGGCACCTTGTAATGTGTCTATCAATCTTCAGGGAAAATCGACCAGATCGAAATCGAAAACATTCTTTCCTGATACAACGGTTGCTTTGAGCGGAGTGGTTGTCGCCGATGAATATACTGTAGGTAACAGCGATTTCGAAGTCATAATATCAACTTCTTTTCCATCGGGATCAATTTCTTTTTTTCCGGTTGGAATATTTTCGGATTTGTTGATGATAACAACATATTCCCCCGGAGTGGTTCCTTGATCGACTGCTCCAAGCGGTGTTTGAAGTTTGTATTTTCCCTGAGAATCCGTTCGTCCATACGCTGGCGAACCGTTTGAAACCGGTGAAAAAGAAATATTAGCATCGGCAACCGGAACTCCTTTATATGTAATAGTTCCTTCGACAACATCCGTTTTGATGACCGAAGAACCATTACAGCCAATGATAAACAAAATCCATGTCAACGTGATAAAAAATACGATTGTTTGAAAGAAAATTTTCATGGTAATTATTTTGAAAAAAATGAAGTTGTGTAATAAAAAACAAACCGGTGTAAAATAATTTCCGTTATCAATATTGAATTTTCAACAATTGAATTTATTACGGAAACGAATTTTGGTTAAGGGGACGACGTTTCGCCACACCCGATTGTTCCCATGGCTCCCCAAACACCGTAGGTTGAGGGACCGGAAAATTTATAGGGATTGGTAGAATCTCCGCCAACTCCTTCACCAAGATATTTAGTAGGATCGCCACAGTTGATTGTTTCACTGATAAATTTAACGGAACCGTCACAAAGGCAGGCATTGGCTCCGCCTCCGTGATAACTTGAAATATTGATGTATCCTCTGTTGTCGTCTTGCGATGGAATACAAGTTGGAGCGTTGGGCGGTAAAGCAGTAAAAAACGTGGAATTCACACTTCTGGATTCTCCCCAATTTCGAGCCTTCCAGGATGAAACTGTTGTTGCATTCAGCATACCGCCGGCACCGCGAAAAGCGAGACAAACGGATGGAGTTGACCCCCATGTGATGCTTGTATCTTGAGCAACTCCCGTAATTACATTGCGGTCATCAATACGTGGATTGGAGGATGCCGATTCGGCCAAAACGACCGTATTACTCAATCCGTCGGAAATCGCGGCAAAGTCAATTATTTTCTTGCCTCCGTAATCCATACGCCCGTTTTGAAAGAATCCTCGACAATTCAAGCCGTCCCAAATAGCGGGAGTTCCACTTGAACCTGTATTGGGAACTTCACGGTGAGGCGTTGAAACATCTCCTTTGCAACCGAAATAGTTGGAACAACTATTATAGGTGCCAACTTGACGGTTATTCCCTCCAGAAGGACATAATAAACCGGTAAATTCAGTATTGAACGGATTAGGAGATGTTGTACCATCGGAATTGAGAACCGCCGTACCACCACCTCGCTGATCAGGAACATATTGATTCGAATATCCACTTCCGGCATTAACCGCATTTTGGCAATGGGTTTTTAATTTCTCAAAAAAAGTTTGTTGTTCCATATAAGGTAAGAGAACCGTATGGAAATTCCAAACATCAACACGATCTAATCGTGTGAGTGTTCCCGTACTTCCCGGACGGACATAGGTTTCAACCCAGATCGGATCATACGATCCGGTTGGGCAACGCTGCATCGTGTCATGAAAATTGTGCAACGAAATTCCCAACTGTTTCAGGTTGTTGGAACACTGCATTCTTCGCGCGGCTTCGCGTGCCGCCTGAACCGCCGGAAGTAACAAGGCAATCAAAACACCGATGATTGCAATAACAACCAAAAGTTCAACTAATGTAAAACCGTAATTTTTTTGAGTGTTGTTCATAATCAGACCTCATTAAAATAAAATTGGATTGAAAAAATGGAAACAAATAATGGAAAAACAGAAAACAATCATGGAGTACGAAATGAAACGGGTTATAACGAGACTATAAAGAACCGTTTGATTCCTTACCGTTGGAGGAACCGATTGCTCCCCAAACTCCGTAAGTACTTGGACCGCCCCATTTTTGCGGATTGGCGGAATTGAACCCCGTTTGCCCTTCCCCTGAACGTTTGGTCGGATCACCGGCGTTAATCGTTTCTGAAATAAATCGAACGGATCCGTCACAGAGGACGGTATTGACACCGCCTTTGTGATAACTACTTGCACCAACATAATAGTCATCACCATCGCCACCGCCGGTCAAACAAGTGGGTGAATTAGGGGGAAGAATTGTCTGAAAGATGGAATAAACATATCGGGAATCTGCCCAACGCCAACCTTTATTACCGTAAAATGCCTGAGAACCGGATAACGGCTTGAAATCTCCGCTTATTCCTTTCATATTGGCACATTCACTTGGTGTATGACTTCCGCTTCCTGATCGTTGATCGAGTGGAGTATTATTGATCACGCCTGAGAGAATTTTGGTATCTCCGGCACTTTCACTAATACAGCTTTCGGATGCCCAAAGTGTATTGCTTGTTCCATCAGTTATTTGAGCCAATTCCTGAAGAACTTGAGAACCATCGGAAAGAGGACCGCGTGTTTCCGACCAAGTACGAGGTCCCATTAGGTCTCCACGATTACCGTGATAACTGTTTCGTCCTAATGTTCGTCCTTCGGGAGCATTACGGTTGGGATCTGACGGGCAAAGTAGCGATGCAATTTTTGCACAAAATGGCGAATCAATCGTTCCTGAATCTGTTAATACAGTTGTTTTGCCCGGTTCAGGACAACGAGCCCGATCATAAGTAACACTTGCGCAAACCTGACATTGTGAATTTAGTTCAGCGAAGATACTTTGCTGTTCTAAAAATGGCAAACAGGAGCAAATGTAGTTATAAACGTCGGTTCCATCAAGAGTGGTCGATGTTCCCAGTCGTTTGTAAGACATCCATTTAGGATCTTTAATCAAGCAGGGAAGCCGTTTATTGGCATCATGAAAATTATGAACGGCAATACCAAGTTGTTTCAGTTGATTGGAACATTGCATTCTCCGTGCCGCTTCCCGCGCTGCTTGAACCGCCGGCAACAGAAGAGCGATTAGCACCCCGATAATCGCAATCACCACAAGAAGTTCGACTAACGTAAAGCCGAATGGTGAAGACCGGAAAAGTTGTAAGAAGTTTACAGAAAAGAGTTTAGAACGATTGGAGTGAAAATTCTCTCCACTCTCCGTTCTTAACTTTCCTCTACATACTGCCCCCCCCCTGTCTTGCCCATTTTAACATTTGGAGTTTCACCCCCAAAATTTCCCAAAACGCGACGAGACATCTCATTAAATTTTCCATCGTCAATCTCCTTATTTTATAAGGTTTTACTGGAATAATCGTGATTCGTTTACCACAAACAAATGGTAAGAAAACATATCACAATCGAATCAGATTCATAGTTTACATAGAACCAAACCAGATGTCAACAGGAATTTTCTTACTTTCAAAATTTTAATTTTAAAAGTCGTTTTGCCCCGAAGGGTAGAGTGTGTAAAATAGCCCTCACACACATCTTGCAAAAATAGTTAAGCAATATCTTCGTAATCTATTTTTAAATCAGTAGTTATAAGAACTTCGACACTCAAAAAAAGAGGTGAAAAATGAAAATGAAATATTTATCTCCTTAAAAATCAAGAAGTTAAAAAAATTTGAAAAATCTGCAATACATTTTAATCGCTATTTTACACACCCTACCCTTGCGGTTACCCCCAAACAACAAACGCTCCCGAATGTAACTGTTTATTTTAATCGGATATTCAATCAGTTATACGCATCTTACTTTAAAATTCGGTTTGTGTGCTTTATGTGATTCCTTGCGTTCTTTGTGTACCCCCTGTGTCTCCTGTGTTTAAAATTGACCAACATTAGCCCGAATAATTCATCACTTTACACATATTTCAGGATAATCTGAAATTTTCAGTACAATCAAATTATTGTTAAAAAAATAGAAAAACACGCTGTCTTCGTCCAAAAGTCCTTTTTTTGCATGTTTTTTCTCCGTAACTCCTTAAAAACAAGAATATTACAAAATAAAAAAATTGTATCAAAAAGTGCGTGAAATATATGGGCTAATACAGAATTATGGAAAAAGGATTTTCTGAATTTTTTTCATATCCGCTTCGACTGGAATAGTATTGTCATTCAGCGCCGTTGCAGCGAGAACGCCTACGCCTGTTCCGATTGCCATGCAGATATTCTGAACACGATAACTCGAATGCGCTTCGTGAGTGCCGCTAATACAACGCCCCGCAACAAGCAATCCGTCAACCTTTTGCGGAATAACACACGTTGCCGGAATATCATACGGTTTGACCTGCGCTGCTGATCCTTGAATTTGGTGCTGATCCTGATTTTCCGCCTGACCGCCGCCCGCCGGATTGTGTATATCCAAAACAAAACGCGCGCCCCGAACAATCGCATTGTCCCACTTTCGACCCGTAATAAGGTCTTCGCGTTTTAGCTGTTCCAGTCCGCAAATCCGCCGCGTTTCACGAACACCTATCACCGCCGGCATGTGCGAAACATAAATGTTCTCATAACCCGGAATATGTTTACGCATAAATTCGACAACCCGAAACGCTTGACGACGACATTCCAATTCGGCTTGGGTCAAATCCTCAACTTTTGTTCCAAAAAGACCGTTGATTTGGGTTGCGTTGACGCAGGCTTTGCCGCTCCGTCCCATCTTGTAGGTACGCACCACTCCAACTGTTGCGGGAAGTTCACCGTTCTTTTGTGCGCGGGTTGTTACGGTTTCCCATGTTTCGTTGTCGCCGATTTTTATTGCCCGTGCCGATTCCTCGCTGCCGGAATATTTCGCGTTGTCTGCAACACCTTCAATCGCAAACATAATTGACATCGGTTGCACAAGACCATCGCCGCCCCGACCCATTTCGCAAGGAACTCCCGCAGCTAAGGCAATATCAGCATCTCCAGTTGCGTCAATAACAAGTTTTGCACGAATTGTGAGTATTCCTTCTTTGGAAATTGCCTTGACTCCGACAATTCGATTACCGTCCGTTATTGCCTCGGTTGCCCAAGCGTGGAGCAAAATGGTTGCTCCGGCTTGTTCTAAAAAGTCTGCTAAATACAAATCCGCTCTTTCGGGATCGAACCCATTCCCGCCAATTTTAGCGTGAACCTCTTTAACAAAAGGGCTATTAACACCGCCCATCAAGGGCCAAACCCGTGCATGGATTCCCATTCCGCCAAGACGACCATAACGTTCAAGTATCAGTACTTTTCGTCCCAGCCGCGCAGCATTCGTCGCCGCTGCAAAACCCGCCGGTCCTCCACCGCAAACTAAAATCTCCGTTTCAAAATTTCGTCCGGAATTAGAAGCAACAGCCGGAATTGTCTGAGCGGAAAACGATTTTTCCCCGCAAAATCCCATAAGCGAAACACCACTAATTGCTCCAATTAATTGACGACGATTGATTTTAAAAGACATAAATATTCTCCTTCTAAAAATTTTTTTAAAAATATAATTATCAGCACAAAAAAGAATTCATGTAAATGACCGATTCTATGGTAATGAAACCACTTCGCCATCATCAACAAAAGAATAGACCCGAAGAATTTTTGTTGTTGTCGTAACTGCAACTCCACGTACTGCTACATCGCCAAGTAAAAAATTACAAATTCCGGGATGCCAACTGCCAAAACCAAGAGCGCGGTAAGCGGAATGATAGGGACCTGCTGGCGGTTCGGTATCACTCTCATAGTCACTTGGTCGGCAAATTGGATACTCTCCAATTATATTAGCGGTGAGTCCGGTTGCTGTAAAGGCTTCATAAGAAGCAAGCGTTCTTGCTGCAGAGGTTGTTCGACTTGCGTAACCTCTTAAATAACTGCATTCTCCCATTGTTCGGGTTCTGACAGCGTTAGAAGATGCATAAACATTATTGGGACATTGACCAAGACGACCAAGTGGAATATGTTTTTCGCCAATAAAAAACTGATTACTTAATCCGTCGGAACACCATGCAAACGTATCACGCGGAGTCCAAGTAAGTTGTTGTCCGGCGGTGCCTGCTAAAGTATAAAAAGCAGGACGAAAAGGACCACGAGCCCCTGAAATACAATTCAAAGTAGTTGTTAGTGTACCGCTGGCGTCATTTTCGAAATACCACCAATTACCTGTCCGATTGGAACAAACAAAGGCATAATCTCCCTGTGGTCCGGCGGCATCCATTCTGTCATTTATGTCATTATTATTGGTTGCAAATTCGTTTGCGTAATAACCGGAACGGCGAGTCGGACATTGATATCCACTGAAAGAACCAAATGCTTTCCGATGATTGGTATCGAGTTTGGAATTCCACCAATCATTGATAGTAACAAAACCTCCCAAATAGCTATAAGGTTCTTGAAGTGTATCGTATAAGGCTTGTTGTTCCATGTAGGGATATAACAAGCCCCACAAAAGAGACCTCGCAGATCCGGCAACAGCATACGGCGGCAAAGCGTTTTGCGAGTCGTGAAAAAGATGGACGGCAAGTCCGATTTGTTTAAGTCTATTGGTACACTGAGTACGCCTCGCCGCTTCACGAGCTTCCTGATTGCCGATAATTTGCTATGATTCACGGCGTAGAAAAAAACCTTCCATGTAAAAATATTAGTAAAATATTTGTACGCAAATAATAAAAGTCCGCATGGCTCCTTACCGTTTTAGGTTTTTTTCTACGGGAGTTGTGTTGGACTTTTTTTATG
>JAIROD010000252.1 GCA_031257725.1 Planctomycetaceae bacterium
CCACGCCGTTAACTTGCGGTAAACTCTGAATTATTAGAGATTCCCAATCATTAAAATCATCGTTCAGACGCGGATTACACGCCCCACACGTCCATCATTCCGCTCAACTCTCCATGTTCCACTCTCAATGATCTACTGCCCTTTCAGGGCGTTGATTGTGTTGACCATTACCCGCCGCGTTGCGGCGGGCCGGCTTGTGTTGCCCTTTCAGGGCGAAAGAATGACCGTCACCCACAAACGGAAAACGCTCCCGGTTGGTGCAGCGGCTCCGGTCCTAGCGTAACAATATGGAACGGACCGGGCGGGCGGGCGGCGAAATAATCGTTCACCGCTGATGTTGTCAAAGAATTAATCGCCGATTCTATTTCATCTAAAGTTCGGATACGTCCTAAGTGATACCAATCCTGAGCCATCATCCCGCTTCGTGAACCGGTCGATTCTTGCTGCATGATCAGCGTACTCTTGGCGCGAATCTTAAAACGGTTTAACTCGCCCTCGTCCACCCCAAACCGTAACCGGTTAAGCTCCGCAAGCAGAACTTCAAGCGATTCCCGAGCGCGTTCCGCTCCGGTGCTACAATAACAATAAATACCGGCTCGGTCTTTGAGAGTGGAGTAGGAAGCGTAAACACTGTAACAAAGTCCGCGTTTTTCCCGCATTTCACTGAACAGCCGGCAACTCATTCCGCCGCTCAATATTCCAACTCCACTCCATGCTAATATGTGATCCGGCGACCGAAGCGGAACACTCGGAAATGCAACTCCAATATGTGTCTGCAATGAATCGCCGGGAAGATGAACCGACATGGAACCGATTATTTTTTCCTTCGGCAAAACCAACGGTTGTGGTTTCCAATCAGTAAATAATTCTTCAACCTTATCGCGGACCGCTTCCCAATCCAGTTTACCGGCAATACTTAAAATAGTCCCCTCCGGTTGGAAATACCGAGCATGTTGACTCCGAATATCTTCAATTCCAATACAATCAATTGATTCCAACGTTCCAAGATTGGAACGTCCCCAGGGATCGGGTAAAAAATGATGTTGGAGTTCCAACATGACGCGGCGCGACGGATCATCTTCCAATGAAAAAATATCCTGTTTAACAACCTGTTTTGCCGTTTCAAGTTGTTCTTCCGGAAAATGCGGACGGAGAACCTGATCGGCAAGCAATTCCAATGACGGCAACAAATGATCCGCCAACAAGGATGCGCCAAAACCGGTGTGAAGATGAGCAACCATTTCAGATGTTTCACAACCAAGATTTTCCAACGCTTGAAGAAATTGCCGGCTATCACGCTTTCCGGCTCCGCGTAACATCATCTCGCAGTTCAAACTCGCTAAACCTGCCAACTCCGGCGGATCAAGAACAGGACCGTAAGGAATCAGTATCGAATAGGAAACCGATTCCATCCAATCCATCGGTTCCGCTAAAAGTATAAGACCATTATCAAACTGTTGACAATACAATGTTTCACCAATTAATTAAACAAATAAAAATTATAAATAACAAAAAGTTGTTTTACAAAATTATTGTCCCATAATTCCCGCCGTCTTTAATAGACCTAAAATTTTCAGTATAGAAACATTAGGAACATTAGAGACAATAAGGATAAATGGGACATAAAGGACAATGGATAATAATCCTTCAATCTTTCTTTGCGGTTAAATCATTTACAATTTTGGTATCATCATTCCGCCGTCAATCATAATAACCTGACCGGTGCTGTAAGCAAGATCACCGCGAGCCAGCATCGCAACCGCACGACCAACATCTTCAGGAAAACCCCAACGACGTTGCGGTACAAAACCGTCATTGATTAACGTTGAATATTTTTCCGCGACGCTTGTCGTCATATCACTTTGAATAAGACCGGGACGAATTTCATAAACGGAAATCCCATACTCAGACAAACGAAGAGACCATAATTGCGTGGTCATACTCAATGCAGCTTTGGACATACAATATTCACCGCGATTCAACGATGCCGCTGTTGCCGAAATAGACGAAATATTAATGATACTCGCAAAAAATTCAGACGCTGTTTCTTTTTGTTTGATCATCCATTGGGCAATCGCCTGAGTTAGAAAAAACGGTCCTTGTACATTGATTTTCATAAGCCAATCGTAATTGTCTTCAGTCATGGCGAGCAGATCGTCCCTGATTTTTGCAGTAACGCCGGCATTGTTGACCAACAGATTGAGTTGATGAAAATCACATTGGATTTTTTGAACAAGTTCCTGCCGATCATGCCGATTTCCAATATCGCAACGGTAATAGACTATTTTTTGATTTTTGGAACATTGTGATCTGAGATCATGGAGTTCACGACTGACCTGATCAATTTCCCGTGAACCGCAAAGAGCCAGTGAATATTCTTCATTCAGAAGCGATTTTGAAATACCCAACCCGATTCCGCGCAAACCACCGGTAATAAGTGCCGTTTTCATTTTTGTTTCCTTCATTATGGGCGTTTTCTTGCAAGTTTTGAATCATTTGAAAAATTATTTCAACACGTTTCCCATTGTACTCTATTCGCAGAACCGTGACAATCTACCGGTTGGCGATTACAGATGATATACTATTCGCTGTCAATAAATGGGCATCTCTCATCATTCAATTTTTTATTTTCAACCTATTAATTAATAGTTAATAATAGTTAACGACGGGGTTTACCCCGTGTTTTAGGGTTAAGTCTAACAACGCGGGGCAAGCCCACGCCGTTAACTTTCGGTCAATTTAGTTAACGACGGGGTTTACCCCGTGTTTTAGGATTAAGTCGAACAACGCGGGGCAAGCCCACGCCGTTAACGTTCGGTCAATTTAGTTAACGACGGGGTTTACCCCGTGTTTTAGGGTTAAGTCTAACAACGCGCGGCAAGCCCACGCCGTTAACGTTCGGTCAATTCTGAATGAGGAGAGATTACTTCTTGTTATTTCGTGTATTTCGTGTATTTCGTGTTAAAAAAGTTAAAACAAAATCGACAATTACCGGTATCATTCCGCTTGCGATACTCTCAACTTTCCACTTTCAACTCTCAACTAATCAAGGCTTCCTTCGAGAAGCATTCCGTCCATTTGGATTATTGTTATGGCTTTGGTTTTCAGTGCGTTAATATAACTTCGTAATGTGCCGACCGCTGCCTGACGTTGCGCATACAGATCCAGATAGGTCATTTCACCGTTGTAATAATTTTCACCGATTTGACGCAAGACTTCAAAAGAATCGGGAATAATAGATGTTTCGTATGCCTGCACCAGTTTACAGGCATTGTCGTAACTATAAAAAGCGGCAGCCATTTTTTTATGAAGTGATAACGTAACCCGTTCAACTTCCCGTTGGGCGGCGGCAACTTCCGCACGCGCTTTGAGAATATTTCCCTGATTTCTGTCGTAAATATTCAATGGAACCGAAATGCCGACAAAAGGAACCGTTAACTTCGCCGGAATATCCCGGCTAAGTGAAAATGTTGCGAAAACATTCGCGGTTTGTTCCGCTTCCTGACGCGACAGATAAATTCTTGCCTGAGCTGTTTTCAATTGCGCCAACGCCAACTGCGGACTTGCTTGTTGAAATTGCGTCCATGTTGTTTGCCAATCACGCGGCGGAGAATGATCAATCAGAGAACCACGCACCGGTTGATACGGTAAATCCGGCGTTCCCATAATTGCAACAACATGTTGCCACATCGCTGAACTGTCATTTTCAACCTGTTTACAGTTTAAATCGTCTGAATTAAACATTGTTCGGAATTTCAGTACGTCAACCGAATGGGATTTTTCTTCTTTCTGCAACGCTATCGCAGCATTCAAAAGATCGCGGCTGAGATTGTAAGCAAAATGTTCCACTTTGCATACCAGAATAGCATGGAGCATTTCACAGTGAGCAATTTTCAAATCGTTACGTAACTTGAGACACTCCATCGAATATTCACGGCGTGCCGCGGCAACATCATACGATGCAATTTCACGGTCAAGTTTTTTCTTCTTTGCCGTAACAATTTCCTGCGTGATACTGAGACCGTGTTTTCCAATCTCTCCATGAACACCCAGATTATCACCGGAGTAAGTCGCTCTCGGATTCGGATACAGCCCCGCCTGAAGACGTTTACCGGATGCCGCCGTAATGAGATTGGCTTTTTGTCGAAGTGAAGGATGAGACACTTGGGCAATCGCCCAAAGTTCTTCAAACGAATAACCTTCATGAAGTGTTCCCAATTCTTCAAACGTAGGGGCGGCAAAGGTTGCGGTTTCCAACTCGTGCCAGACTTCGTCGATAAATTTTTGTCCCGGAGCACGCGGCATTCGAGGCGGAAGCGTCGGAGGCAATGGAGCCGCCGACGGATGCGAGGTAGATTGTGCCGCAACTGATACTGTCCAAAAAACAGTGAAAATCAATACCAAACTAATTGTTGTACAAAAAAACCGATTTAACCGGTAACTTGTCCTGTTTGGTTTAATATTTTTTGTTTCACCCATAACCCGTCCTCTCCAATTATAAGATTAGATACGCCCAAAAGAAAAGTAAAAGTAAAAAGAAAACAAATGTATTGATGCCATCGCCCGACAATAATATCCGCTTCACTACCGCATTGACCATCTAAAATTGAAATTACCTTTGCAAGCATTTTTTTTATCTCTGTAAAAATTCTAAATCACTTTACCAAATTCCATTTCCCAAACTGCTCTGTTTCCTATCGACTATTTAAAAAGATAAATTTACATTTTTTGACAGTGTTCATGTCTTTAATGTGAAAGGATTACAGACAGGAATAGGTTGTTTTTTGAAGAACCATTTGTCCTCTTAATCTCATGTCCCTAATAAAATATTAAGCAAAAATGTTTCGTGAAGGGATATTGAGGACTAAGGATTAAGGGAACAAAGATCGATTTACTTAATTGTTTAATGTTGCGGCAATGTTGCACCGGTGTTGTACCGGCTTTTCAAACAGAATGAAATTGTGTAAAATTATAAATTATTTTCTGTGCGGGCGAGATGTCCGCATTCCGGCGGCGGTAAAAACATCAAATGATGACTGCCGAAAATAAATTTGAACCATGTTACATTTTCAAAGAGATTTTTATTCCATGCCGAAACCGAAACTATTGTTGTTGTTCCTTACCGCGATCATATTCTTTCCCGCATTCTCCGTTTTTTCGGACGAAAATTCCACTGAATAATTACGAATGTTTTAATAAATAAATAAATAAATAAATAAATAAATAAATAAATAAATAAATTCATAAATTCACAAATTCAGTAATATAACAGAGAAATATTTTTTTTTAACTATTAAGTCGTTTACTCCGAATGACCCCCCACTGCCCCTCCGAAGGTGGGGAATGATTCCCCTCCTTCGGAGGGGCAGGGGTGGTAAAAAATAAACTTCAATCTCCGAAAAATTCCACTGATATATTACAAATAATCTTTTTTCGCTGATTTCGGGATAAGTCGGTTTTCTTGCCGTTTGTAACGCGATCATTTTGAGTTTTCGCTGTAGTCCGGGATATTCAGGACAATCGGCAATCGTATCAATTTTTAACCAAAGATCGCATGCCAATTTGGAATTTTTCGCCGTATAGTTTTCAGGGATTTTCGGCGGTTCGCAACGCACTTTTTCCATCCAGGGAGAAAGTCCGAGACGATCATGAAGTGTTTCTTCTCCAATAATTCGGTCAATGCCAACAAGCGAAAGTATGGTATTGAAACTATAATTACGTCGAATTTTTACAGCATAATATTCTTGTCCTTTCAAAATAAACTGCTTATGAACTCCGCCCCAAAAATCGTGCATCCGGCTTTTCGCTAACGGTAACGATTTTAATACCTGACGTTCCGAAACTTCGGCAAACAACTGCCAATCCAAACCATTCGTCCAACGTTCTTTGGAGGGAAATAGATAAATCTCAATCATATAATCCCGTAACCGATTATGTCCCGAATGTCCGTCTTTATTAAAAAAGTACATATCAACTTTATAAATACCTGGATTTTTTATATCAAGAATATACCATAAATCAGGACCATCTTTGCTGAATGGATAGGCTTCACCATGATCATCCCACTCCGCTTGACGACGATAACCCGACAACGGAGTATATAATGTTCGCGGGTTATCCGTTTTAATCCAGTGAACCCAACGGCGAATCGTATCCCCATCATCATGGAACGGTCCTATAAAACTTCTTACCATATAAAAGTCTTCGTTATATTGAAAATTATGATCAAAAGGAGCATTCGCCGCACACATCACCGCATACTGTTTCCCATATCGCCCAACCCAATCGCCTTTTGTTTTCCAGTCTTCGCCGTAATAATCGGCGTAAACTTTTGGTAACGGTTTATTTAATTTTTCTAATTTTTCCTGCATTGTTTTGAGTTCGTTGATTGTCGGCGGTTTGATGGGGCTTGGGAGTTTGGGAAAATGTTGTTGCGCAACGGAATATATTGGTCGTTCTTTTT
>JAIROD010000719.1 GCA_031257725.1 Planctomycetaceae bacterium
CAACTCGCTCAAAAAACCTTCCAAAATGTCAAAATTGGCTTTGTTACGCAATAATTGCTTGATCGCATAATCGAAAGACACTAAGACTCGTTCGCCTTTTTTACTTGGTTCCATGACTTGGTTCCTTCTCTCTCTCTCTGATTTTTTATGCCCGCAAAGATAATAATTGTTAGATATATTGAGATTATTTTATAAAGTCAAAAAACGGAGGCCTGTCAGTTCGGCAGGCATCCGGAGATGTTGCATCTGTGTTTTGGTTAAATGACTTTTCATTTTGTACATCATTCATTGTTTTATTCGGACTGCACTGAATGTTGTTTAAGAATTTCGGAGATTTTATCCGTTGTAAATCCGGTGATTTCGGCAATGGTTTCAATGGGTAACCCCACTTTGACGCTTGCTATGACAACTTCTACTTTCCCTTCTGTTTTTCCATCAATTAATGAAGTTTGTATGACACTTTTTTCATATCTCACCGATTCCATGTGAGCATTGTATGCTTCGCGTTCCTCATTGCTCAATTTCTCTTCTTGCAGACGTTCACGAGCTTCGGATAATCCTTTGGCGCTGGCATGGTCGGGTATTTCACCTGTTTTCAGGAATAATATCCATTCATCTAAAGACGTAACCGCGTTTTCGTTAAATTCATTGACGCGAATAACATAATATTCAGGAAATAAATCACCTGCATCTTTATAAGTAAATTGTTCACGCTGACGTTCCGACAATTTCAGTACATCATTTTTATGGATACCTCGAAATTCCGTACGTCCGTGATAGACATAATCTTCACCCTGTCCCAAGCCAAAATAAACAATGTTTATAGAATAGATTTTTTTTATTTTATCATACTCTTCACTCTTACTGATGTATTCCGTTATTGCTTTCGATACGCCGTAAAGCATCCGGTGGAAATAGACCAACTCGCGGTTGTTCTGGACTTCGACAATAATTAATTCACCGTTACTGTTTTCTGCCAGCATATCGACTCTGTTGAACTTATCGGCGGCGGTTTCCTGATTACTTTCGCTTTCCAACATGCGCACGATATGAATATCTTCATTCAACAAGGTGGACAACAAGCCTTCCAACACGACAAAGTTGGATTTTTGCCGCAATAAACGCTTAGCCGCCCAATCAAAACGTATTAAATTACTGCTCATGATACAGGGATAGGAATTCTCTAAAAATTAATTTTATTTTGACTTCGGTCAACTGAAATATGACGAAAAGGGCTATTATTGACCGCGAATAGTCTATTACCAAATTCATAATTCAAAGTATCGAAATTGATCTTTACTGAATCGTCCGTAATTGATATGATTCGGATTATACTCAATGTTTCGAACTTTGCAAACAAATTGGATTTTCTATTTCAAGCAGTTTGCCGTTGGTGTAAAGTTATCGTGTGCCAAGAGATATTAACCGAACTATAAACAACCTCAAAATGTCTATTGCCGATTTAGACCGTGAATTATTAACCCGATGCCTGAATAAACAAAATAGGGCATGGGAAGATTTTGTTGATCGGTTTCTCGGTCTTGTTTTACACGTTATTGACGCTACTGTTTCAATTCGTGACATTCGATTGAGTATCGAAGACCGCAACCGGCTTTGTGAAAATGTTTTTGCTGCACTAGGGCATGATAATTATCGTTTATTACGTAATTTTCGGGAGCGAAGCAGTTTAACGACTTATCTTTCCATTGTGGTACGCCGAATTGTTGTCCGAATCCTTTTGAATCAAATCAGTGCTGAACGATTTGATTCTTCATACCGTGCTATGTAATTATTATAATTCAATAGGATAAAATCAAAAGAGTGAAGGAATTTTGTTGTCCCCCTTCACTCTTTTGAAGTTGTCAAAGTTGTTGATAGGTTTAGGTTTTTCCTAAGGCGGCACGAACGGTCTCGACAACTTTAGTGAATGCCGCAACATCATTGACTGCCATTTCGGCAAGTGTTTTTCGGTCTAAAGTGATTTGAGCTTTTTTCAGACCTGCAATAAATTCACTGTACCGAAGTCCAAGATTACGGGTTGCGGCATTAATTCGGGTGATCCATAATGCTCGAAACTCACGTTTTCGGACTCGCCGATCGCGTGTTGCATAACAATTTGCTCGAACAATGGTTTCTTTAACAGTCCGAAGCAATTTACCACGTCCGCCGCGAAAACCTTTAGCTCGTTTAAAGAGCCGTCGTTTCGACTGCCGTCTGGCAACACCGCGTTGTGTTCTCATTTTTATTTCTCCTTAATTACTATTACATTTTTGGTGACAACGAATCAAGGTCCTTTCATTTGAAAGAGTTACAACCCGATACGTTTTTTTAGTTCACTCATAAACGGGAACCGGACGGGAAATGAAATGATTTAGTCGCCGGCTGGAATGAGCATTTCTACGATTTTTTTCGTTTCCGACTTACTAACAACAGTAGTTCCGCGTAAATTACGGCGTTGTTTTTTTGTCAAACGATAGGCGAGATGACTTGTTCCGCTGTGCCGATGTTTTGCCAAACCGGAAGCGGTCAATCGGAATCGTTTTTTGATTCCTTTATGAGTTTTTTGCTTAGGCATTGTTCAAAATTTTTATCAATTTTAACAAATCATACATAAACGGTTTCGGTCAAAAACCAATTAACGCGGTATTCTACTCACTTTTCAGAAAGGCAAAAGGGGGGGAAGGAAGGGAGGATTGGTTTTGCCGATAAACTCCCCAATGATTTCAGGCATAACCTCCTTTCAAAGTGTTGACGCAATCTTGGTAGTTGGTAAAATATGCCGTTTTATTCACATTAACCGTTTGCCGATTTTTTATTTTTACTAATTTTTTATCTTTACTAATAGTTGACATGGAACGTTACCCACATCTCAAACAAACCGATTACGAAATTTATGATCTTATTCGTCTTCAAACGCTTTACGAATCTACAACGTTGAAGATGATTGCATCGGAAAGTTATGTTTCGTTTAGTGTTTTGGAAGCCTGCGGTTCGATTTTGACCAATAAATATGCCGAAGGTAATGTTGGAGCCAGATATTATGAGGGCAATGAATTGGTTGACAAAATCGAAACACTGGCGATTGATCGGGCAAAGCAGCTTTTTCATGCGGAACATGCCAATGTTCAACCTTACAGTGGTTCTCCGGCTAATCACGCGGTTTATCGGGCATTGCTGAAAACCGGAGATAAGTTGATGGGGATGCCGGTTCCTAGCGGGGGACATCTGACACACGGTTGGAAAGTTAATTTTTCAGGATTGGATTACGTTCAAATTCCTTACAGTCCTGATCCTGAAACCGGTAAGTTTGATATGGATCAAATCCGTCAAACCGCAAAAAAAGAACGCCCCAAAATGATCTGGGTGGGAGCAACCGCCTATCCCCATAAAATTGAATACAAAGATTTTGCAGAGATTGCCGAAGAAATCAACGCTTACCTTGTTGCGGACATTGCCCACATTAACGCGTTAATTATTGCCGGAGTTCATCCTGATCCGGTTCCGTATTGTGATATTGTGAGCAGTACCAGCCATAAAATGCTTCGGGGACCGCGTGCGGGATTTTTGCTCTCGAAGGTGGAAGATCGGTTTCAATCAACATATTGTCCCGAACACAAACTTAATCTTGCTCAACGAATTGATCGAGCGGTTTTTCCGGGATTGCAGGGCGGTCCCCATCTTCATATTATTGCAGGAATGGCAACTGCGTTTCATGAAGCAATGATGCCGGAATTTAAGAATTACGGTGTTCAGATTGTCAAAAACGCGAAGAAATTAGCCGAGTTGCTTCTTGCCAAAGGCTACCGTTTAGCCGGCGGAGGAACAGACACGCATCTCCTGATTCTTGATTTCCGAAATGAACAATTTACTGGAAAAGAAGCGGCAAAAGCGTTGGCGAAATCGGGAATTATTGCGAATTTCAACATGGTTCCCGGTGATCCGCGAAGTCCGTTTGTAACCAGCGGCGTACGATTAGGAACTCAATCTCTAACCGCAATGGGGATGAACGAAACCGATATGGAAAAAGTTGCCGATTGGATTCATCGCGTTTGCCGGAATATCACCCGAATTGATGAAGAATCACCCAATATTCGTCAGGAAATCGCCGATTTTTGTTCCCAATTTCAAATTCCGGGTATTTATCCCTATCGTCCCATTACTCGTCATGTCCCTATAAAATAACAGGGGGACAATAGGGAAAGGGACAATAATCGAAAGGTTGCCTACCCCAAAATAGTGTCTATTTTAAACACGAAATACACGAAAATTATAAGAGGGAATCTCTAATTATTCAGAATTGTAACTATTCAGTCGTCAGTCTTGACGTACTTTTTTGCTGATTATTTCCCATTTTTGGGGAACATTAGTAATCGAAGGGAATGATCAAAAAATTCCGTCCCGCTAGGGACGACATGTTGGTAGAAAATGGTGTCGCAACATGATTCGCGTCCCGTAAGGGACGCAATGTTGGTGAATTGATCGTTGGTGTTTTTTCTACCAACATTTCGTCCCTAGCGGGACGCGTGTTTTTGATTGACCTCGTTGGCTACCAATATGTTGTCCCTACGGGACAGAAAACGGAATATTCACCGTGACGGAATAATTACGTTCAAAGCAGGTGATTTAAAGTTCAGAGCTGCGACCGGAAGGTCGCAACGGTTGATCTGGTTTTCTCATTTCCGTCCGCACATAGGGGCAAGTCGGTTATCGCCGTAGTTGAATGGAATTTTTGAGTTGGCGAACAGGTCTAATAAAAAACGTCGATGGCTAACGGATTTTGTGCCGATACAAAGGGTTAAGGGTTCCTTTATCAAAAAACCCTCCAATACTAAAAAAATCCGCCCCCCTAAAATCCGCCGAAAAATATCACGTCTTAGAGTTCAAAACTCCATCAATCACTCATAAAATTCAAAATTCCATGAGTCAAAATCAAATTGCGGTTGGAATCATTGTTGAAAATGGTTTTGAAGGATTACAAGAAACACTTCGAAGTGCTCATTTGCTTTCGGATTCCGTGTTTGTTCTCAGTACCGAATCTGTTGCCGCATTCAGCACCGAATCTGTTGGGAACGCCACTAAATCTGTTGGGAACACTGCCGAATATCCCAATGTAATTTATTGTCAATCTAAGAGTTGTCATGATGAAGCGGCGTTGCGTAATGAGTTGATTGAATTGGCGGAATCACAAAATACCGCAGACTGGTTGTTGCTCATGAATGTCGGCGAACATTTCGATAAAACCACTGTAGAAGATTTCCGGTTGTTTCTGGCAAAAGAAGTGGAACGCAATTCTCTCTATGTTATGGTGTTGTATCGTCTTCATCGAGAGGATGGAATTCGTCATGATCTGGATGAGGAAACCATCGAACCGCGTTTAATTCCACTCCGAAAAGGATTGCGTTTTCAGGGACAAGTTCGGTCGTCAATCCTTGGGGCGGCAACCAATCTGATGATTCGGCTAAACGCTGCACCGGGACGTTTTATCCGTCCCTCACGTCAACGCGATGTTGTTCGGCAAAAAAAGCAGGCGATCCGAAATTTACAAACTCTGGAACTGTTGGAAAAACAAGGAAAATCGATTGCTGATGAACCTCTTCTTGTCCGTGCTGAAGCCCAATTAACATTGGGTGATTACATTCATGCCCGACGTGATTTTTTCCGCCTGATAGAAGAAACAACCCAACCGGAGATTCGGTTAGCGTCCTATTACGGTCTTTGGGAAACATTGACCTTGTTACCGGTTCCAGCCCAGGAAATGACTAAAATTCTTCTTGCGGGACTTGACCGTTTTCCGGTGGATATGCAACTTTTGACGTTTATGGGATCGCATCTCCAACGGCAAGGACAACTCGATCTGGCAGCACGAACCTTTGAAACAGCCATCCGCTATGGTCAAACAACACTTGATATTTGGCATCGTTTGCGGATTCGTGAAATGGCGGTTACAAGCCTTGCTCTGATTCACCGGTTACGCGGTAAAGGCGAGGAAGCGATTCAGGTTTTTGAATCCAATCTGGAACTTATCGATGATCGCACCGAATTTAACCGCCATTTACTTGATTTGTACATTGCGGAATTACAAGAGTCGAAAGGACATGAGATTGCGTCAACTATTTGGGGCGGCAAGGAACTTGACCTGATACGGGATGTTATCACCGGAGCCTGCCAAGCCTCCGCCGGAAATTGGACTCAAGCGGCAACTTCTTTGGAGTTATCCTATTTAAGCGGTTGCCGTGATGTTCTTTGCTTGCGGTGGTATTCATTGGTGTTGCTTTCGTTGACCCGATTCAATGAAGCCGAGATTGTTTTGAAAGAATGGAATCACCTTGAACCGGAAAACAAAGAACCCCAAGCATTTCTGAGTGCAGTGCAACAACCGGAACATTTCAGCGATATTGTCAGGCAATTCCGCGATAGCCAAATCAAAATTCTAGGTCTTTCAAAACCTGAAGTTTTAGGAAAACATTTTACTAAAAATACCCCCAATATTAAAAATATTAAAATTACTAAAATTACTAAAAATACCCCAAGTACACAAAAACCTAACAAAATGCTTGAAAGTGCGATAAGTGAAATGATTTCCTCCTCCGGTTTGCCAAACAGTAAAAAAATCATGACTGCCGCTTTCAGAAAAAGTGAACCGGCGGAAAATAATTCTGAACAACAAAATTGTGAACCGGAAAAAATCGCTTCACATTAATCGTTAACGGCGGGGGGTACCCCATGTTTGGGGGTTAAGCCGAACAACGCGCGGGGCAAGCCCACGCCGTTAACTTTCGGTAAATTCTGAATGATGAGAGATTCCCAACCAATTTCTACCCGTTGACAGTATAACAACACGGGGTACCCCCCGTCGTTAACTATTAACGGTAAACACCTAAATGCGTTAGTTGGCTTCCCTGCTTATCGTTATGAAATCGGGATGTTTTTCGCAACCTTCCGGTTGCGGCTCTGAAAGCAGATATGAAAACAGGTATGAAGTATTCCGCCATGAAACACGTAATAACCTAATCGTCACCGCCAACCAACAAACGCTCCCGCTTTTACATTCATGGGCGTCTCTTGAATATATTGGTATTTTCGGCTAAGATGGTCTGAAATTCAAAATGGCGTTTTTTTAGTTTCTGTTTTCCGTAAACACCGACATTTTGAAGAATAAACCAATTATGGCAGTTTGATCATAATAATCCCATTACATCCGCGTTATAACACGGAAAAACTAACAATAACAATGTACCGCTTATCTTCCCTATTTTCAGTTGTTTTTCTTTTGATGCTTTTTTGTTCCGGTTGCAGAGACCAAACGATTCCGGCAACATTGGAACCCTCTCAACCGGAAACAGAATTGCCGCCCGCTCCGCGATTGCTTGCCGACCCATTTCAACCGCGACCAACTATAAAAGAGTTGACGTTAAACGAATCAAATACAGAACCGATTATCCCAGTTACCCCCAGATTGGAACCGGTCAAACCGGAACAGGCAAAACCGGAACAGGTTAGACCTGAACAGGTTAGACCTGAACAGGTTAAACCGGAAATACCGTTGCCTTCTGTTTCTCCAGCGGGCGATATTTGGGATCAAGCCGCAAGGAATCAGGATACGGTTTCCGTTTCAGAAGGTTTTGGCGTTGTAACATCAAACACGCCGATTTCAGAACCGCCGATAACCAATGAGATAACGCCCTTCAAACCGTTAGAAGAAATCAAACCAACAGAAGAAACTCAACCGACTGAAGCAATGAATCCAGCCGAAAAAATTAACGGGGCTTCTGTTATTCCGAGAGAGTTGGAATCTGTTACAATGCCTTCTATTTCAGAGCCGTTGGTTTCCTCTGTTCCTGCAACAACTTCTGAACCATTTGTTCTTGATTCGGTTCCCGTTACATCATCTCCGGTCAATCCGCTCCGACAGGAAATTCAATTACCGACAACAGACGTTGTGCAAAATCAAACGGAATTGCCGACACCTGACGTTGCGCAAAATCAAACGGAATCGCCGACAACAGACGTTGCGCAAAATCAAACGGAATCGCCGACAACGGACGTTGCGCAAAATCAAACGGAACCGCCGACATCTGGTGTTGCGCAAAATCAAACGGAATTGCCGACACCTGACGTTGTGCAAAATCAAACGGAATTGCCGACATCTGGTGTTGCGCAAAATCAAACGGAATCGCTGGCAACGGACGTTGCGCAAAATCAAACGGAATCGCCTACATCTGGTGTTGCGCAAAATCAAACGGAACCGCCGACACCTGACGTTGTGCAAAATCAAACGGAATTACTGACGGCGGACGTTGTTCCTTTCGAGGTGAAACAACCATTTAATCCTGTTGCGGTTAATGGCGAGTTGTTTGCGGGTTGGGAAAAACCGAAACTACTTCTTGTGTTCACCGGATTTATGAACGGTTATGTTGAACCTTGTGGTTGTGCCGGTTTGGAACAGATGAAAGGCGGTTTGAGTCGGCGTTACAGTTTTTTCAAAGAACTCGAAGAGAAAAAAGGATGGCCGATTCTTCCAATTGACGCAGGTAATCTCAATAAAGGTTTTGGTCGTCAGGAGGAGTTGAAATTTAATTTTGTTATTGACGAGGCGCTGCGGTTGATGAAATATCAGGCAGCCGGAATCGGAAATCGGGAACTCCTTTTGCCAACGGATGCGTTGATTTTGTATTTCGTTGATGTTCCGGGTATTCCGCGACGTTACACTTCCGCCAATGTGGCGATTATGGAATTTGATCCTGATTTTACGGCGCCTTATCGTATTTTTGAACAAAATGGCGTGAAAGTCGGTGTAACATCGGTGATTGGTCAATCGTTACTTAAAGAAGTCAACAACGATGATATTAAACACGAAGACGCTGTCAAACGGTTAAAGGAGATTCTTCCGCAGTTTGCAGCGGAAAAATGTGACAAGCGTGTTTTAATTATTCATGGCTCGGCAGAAGAAACGAAACGGATTGTCCGATCAATGACCGGACAATTCGATTATGTCATTCCAAGCGACACTCCGGCAGAACCGCCCTTCCGACCAAATTGGATGGAAAACAGTATGTTGATTGAAGTCGGCGAAAAGGGAAAATTTGCGGTTGCGGTTGGGCTTTACGATAATCCGAACACGCCGTTTCGCTATCAACGCGTTCCTCTGGATTCCCGATTCGAAAATTCAAAAACAATTACCGCTTTAATGCAACTTTATCAGGAACAACTGAAAGAAACCGGTCTTCAAGGACTTGGAATTAAACCGATTCCGAATCGTCGTGCGGTTGAAAGCGGTCGGTTTACCGGTACGAAATCCTGTGTGGATTGTCACGAATTATCGTTCCAGGTTTGGAGAAAATCACGTCACGCCGCCGCATGGCGTTCACTGGCGGAAACGTCCAAACCGGCACGAACATTTGATCCCGAATGTATTGCCTGCCATGTTGTCGGTTGGAATCCGGCGGAGTTTTTGCCTTACGAACACGGGTTTCTGGGGGAAAAGGAAACGCCGGAACTTATAAATGTCGGGTGTGAATCTTGTCATGGTTCCGGCGAAAATCATATTAAAGCGGAACAAGGTTCAGATGCCGCACTTCAGGAAAAACATCGTAACATGATCCGTTTACCGCTTAACGCCGCCAAAAAAGTCTGCATTCAATGCCACGACGGCGATAACTCTCCCCATTTCAATTTTGAAACGTATTGGCAAAAAATTGTTCATAAAGAAAGCGAATAGTTACATAAAAACGATCCGCCCTTATCGTCCCCAATGTCATTCCCATTTGTCCCTCTATTGAAAATTAAGGACAAATGGGACATGACATGGCGGACGGTATCTCATTTTTGCGGACAGTATCTCATTTTGAATGACCTTTAGCGGTTATTCGCCGATTTTTGCGTAGCGTAAATTAACTCTGCCGCCGGCGAGATGTGAAACCAGACGGCAAGGTTGGCACTGAAAAGAAAAATGACAAAATCGTTCTAAGTTACCGGTTTGTTGTTGCGGTTGTTGTACCGCCCACGAATTACCGCAACAAGGACATTTCCGTTGTATTTCGTCTTCATGTTTTCGTCCGAAAAATCGCGTTAAATAATAATAAGTGGGAACTTTTGTTGCTTTTTCAATGGCAAGACATAATTCACGTCCTTGTTTGGAAAGTTCACTTTTAGGATCAGCCAGCATACGATAAGCATCAATTGTTAATTGACAGTCTTCCTGCCAGATATTATCACATTCATGATAATATTGTTGCCAACAATGAATCTTTTCACGTTCTTTGTCCGTGATCGGCACGCGGTACAATGGTATGGCGTCATTATTATCTCCGCGATAAAGCGGTGTTCCTTGTTGATAGTAAGGAACATAAAGATAGAGAAAGGAAGCATTCTTCCAAATCGCTTTTTGTTTCGGCGGAAAATCTTCGTTACAACTCCAGAGCGGGGAACGTTTGAAAAATTTTTCGACATTTCTAAGGTGTTCTTTTCCGTAAACGCTGTGAGATTTTAACTGGTCGGCTTCCAATCCGACGGCTTGGACGTAGGCAATAACCTGCTTTTGCCAAGAAACAACAGTATAATTTTTATCAATCTGACCATTTCCGGTAAGCGCGGCAAGATAATTATCAACGGTGGTTATTGCATTTTCGAGATCATTTTTGTTGTAATAACCGAATGAGACACGATAAAAAATCATGTTTATTTCTCCAACAGGTAATGAATAAAAAAATTATTTTAATAATAATTGCCTCTGACGGCGAACACCTTCGGTGAACACTTTTCAGTGAACACTTTTCAGTGAACACTTTGTCCAATAGGGAATCTCTCATCACTCAGAATTTACCGCAAGTTAACGGCGTGGGCTTGCCCCGCGTTGTTCGACTTAACCCTAAAACACGGTGTAAACCCCGTCGTTAACTATTAACTATTAATTAATAGTTTGAAAATAAAAAATTGAATTAGGAGAGATGCTCAATAAAGTAATGTTTGAGTATAATCAGATATTCCACCAATGTCAAGAAGACATAATCTATACCATACGTAGTCCTCATTGGGGAGCATTGTTGTTTTGGGGTAACGATTAGAGTTATCGCGTGTTCCATGACTGCCGTCTTCAAAACCCTCTTCAGAGCCGCAACCGGAAGGTTGCGAAAAAACACGCCGTTGACAGTCTATTTCCCATTTTGGGGGCGTTAGTAATCGTAGGGAACGATAAAAAAATCCGTCCCGCTAAGGACGACATGTTGGTAGAAAACGGTATCGCAACATTATTCGCGTTCCGTAGGGATGCAATGTTGGTGAAAGTGGTTTAAGAAAGATTTGAGCGGGAAATTTTCCTAGCGTTCACAGGCTGGTTGTTCAATTAGGTCAATTAACGTAGAAAATTGCGAGGTAGGCGATCCGTCCGCTGGACGGTCGC
>JAIROD010000829.1 GCA_031257725.1 Planctomycetaceae bacterium
AAGGGGTTGAGTTTAGGGGCGGTACTTTGCCGCCGGTTCGGTATTTACTGAAACTGGCGGCGGTTATTCACATAAAACGCCTACGGCGTTAAATTAAACCAATGCGTAACATGAGCTGATATACACTATACACTCTACTGAATAGATACCCTATTCTTTATTGACTATTTTTTGCGCGGTAATCATTGCTTGTCGGATGAAGGGGTCATTGGGATCGCTTGAAACACTTCTTGTAACAACCGGGACATATAATTTTCCGTCCACCGGACGCGCCAAACTCCAATGTTTTTCCGTTTCAACCGTAATATCCGGTGAAACCCCAACGCCGCTGTAAGCCCATCCAAGTGGAGAATAAAATTTTTCAACGGTTAATTTCAGTCCTACTTTCGCATGACCCGAAATACCGGAATTGATGGGAAGAATTTGTTGAATCGTTCCTTTTCCGTAACTTCGCTTGCCGATAATCACGCCGCGTTTATGGTCGCGAATCGCTCCGGCAACAATTTCAGAAGCACTGGCGCTTTCCTCGTCAATCAAAACAATTAACGGAACATTCCATGTATTTTCCGGTGTTGCCATATAGACAAAGTCGGAATTATTTTGCCGACCGCGAGTTCGTACGATAACGCCGTTATCGAGAAACAGGTTGGCAATTTCGATTCCGATTTGGAGCAGACCTCCCGGATTCCGCCGCATATCCAGCACCAAACACCGCATTCCTTGCCGGTCAAGTTCCAGCAACGCCGATCTCATTTCTTCACCGGTTTTCGATTGAAATCCGATCAATTTAATGTAACCCAGATCATTGTTGAGCATCCGAACATCCTCAACACTTGGAACTTCAATTTGTCGCCGTGTGATTTGAATTTCCCGCGCCGGTTTCAGACCTGATTTGACCATTAACCGAACAACCGTTCCTTCCTGACCTTGTAACAAATCAGCGGCACTGCCCGTATCGCGTCCTTTTGTTGAAATTCCGTCAACAGATAAAATCCGATCACCGTCTTTGAGTCCGTTTTCTTGTGCCGGACTGCCTTGAATGACACGGACAATCAACAGTGATTCTCTGTCCGAACGAAGTTCCACACCAAGACCGACAAGATTACCGGAAATCAGCGAAAACTGATCATGCAATTGATTGGGTGTTAAATAGGCGGTGTAACGATCCAACGAATTAACAACCCCGCAAATAAATTCCATAAGCATTACGGTTGGATTCAAACCGATTTGTTGTTGCGCCATTTCCGCCAATCGCAAAATTCCATTCTTTAAGTCTTCTCTGTTACGGATAATCCAGCCGTCGGCGGTTTTCCGCATTATTTCGGAAAAAGCGTCCATTTTTTCCGGTGTGGTTTTGAGACCGGCTCTTGCACGAAAACCGGAATCGGATAGGGCAATGTCTATATTCTGAATTCCGTGACGGAATAGGTTGTCCCAATTGGGAACATCAACATAATCCTTTTGAATCCGTGAAATAATTTCCTCATAAAAATTCAGCGTATCAATAAATCCTGACTTATAAATAATGTCAAGATAACTTGAATCGTGAAACCGGCGGTCAACATCAAAATGGAACCGTGCCGTCCGGTAACGTTCCAATAATTTATTGTCGTTCCGATAAATCTGTAACGCCGTTTCGTAATGACTTAGGACGTCCATCCATCGGGCTTCGGTTTCCAATTCTGCTCCATGTTGCAGGACGAGATTGAGTTCTTCCTGCGGAATGGGCGGCGGTAACTCTGTTCTCAGCGAATTGAGATGAGAACCGGAATGAGCCTTCCCTTCAGACTGTTCCGGCAAAACAGCGTTCACCCGACTTCGTTGCGGAACAACAAACTGTGGAACATTCGAAAGACGTTGAGGAGGAGTCAGCGTTTCCACAACAGGCGATGGAACCATTGGGGAAGACAGCGTATTGGTTCCGGTTCGCCGTAATTTTGTCGAGGCATGACCGGCTGGAAAGTCGTCGGATATTTCTGATATGGGGAAAAGAATTTTCGAATCGGGATTCGAAAACGGAACATTCGGTGAAACTTCGTTAACGGTTGAAAGAACCGGAGGAACAAAACGAAGAATCGGTTGCTCTGAAATTTGCGCCCGAAGGATCGGACACGGAATGAGATAAACGATTACCGCAACCAAAACGGCAAACGGTGAAAAATTGGCGATTGGAGAAAGAGAGCGGCTCATGATTGTTTTGATTCAAGGGGGGATTGACGGATTCACAGCGCGTCCAGAGTTCCTTCCCTGTCAAAAACAGCAACATCCTATATGCCGCAAGCGATCTGTTTTGGAAAATGAAATTATTTCCGTTCGAAGATTATAACCTTTAAACTATCCCGATGCAAACTTTTTGCCCGAAATAGTTCCTACATATATTCCATTCAACCTCTACAATACGAAAAAAAATGCCGATTGTTTCGGATATTCTTGAAAAAACATTGAATTACCAATCAAGATTTTTGAAAAATCCGAGAGCGTTTGCGAATGGGAGTGAAAAGGAAAGATGCTGATGGGAATGTAAAAAAGAAAATAAAATTTTGAAGATTAGAAGGATTGAAAGATTAATAGTTCTATTTGTTCCATCTGTCTCCATTGTCTCTAAAATTTCAGTGTTGGGACTAATGGGACTAAATGGAACAATAAAAACAAAGGGGAATCTCTAATAATTCAGATAATAATTCAGAATTTACCGCAAGTTAACGGCGTGGGCTTGCCCTGCGTTGTTCGACTTAACCCCAAAAACACGGGGTAAACCCCGTCGTTAACTATTAATTATTAACTATTAATTAATTGGTTGAAAATAAAAAATTGAATTATTGGAGATGCCCAAAGATACTCGATCAAATTTTTTTTCAGGGTTGTAAATTGAAATCAATGGTTTGCCTTCCAACATTAAAATGAACATTTCGTGTGTTTCGTTTAAATTCGAGACCGCCGC
>JAIROD010000854.1 GCA_031257725.1 Planctomycetaceae bacterium
TCCCTACGGGACGCAGATCATTTTGTTATACTGTTTTCTACCAATATGTCGTCCCTAACGGGACGAAAATTGGTATTATTCTCCAATCACTGATGCCCCCCAAATTCCGAAATAATCAGAAAAATTGGAATTAGCGGTATCCTTTATATTACGTTATGAAAATAACAACAATCCCAATCTATCAAGTCGGAAATCAATAGATAATTTTTTTAATCACGCTGTTGAGTACATAAATAATAAACAATGCAAAGTCATAAAACAACGGACTTGTGAAATAATGAAACATGGTATCAAAGTGAAAAACGCATTACATCTTGCATGTGCAATTGAAACGCAGAGCGATTATTTTGTGACAACAGATAGTGATTTCCAGAAATATCATACTGTTGATATTGTTATTTGTAATCCTGTTCGTTTTTTAAAATTTTTGGAGTAAAAAATGCGTAATACTGAAATAATTATGAAAAAGGGTATCGAATGCCTTTTAAATAATCTTGGCGTTATTGATACGGAAATATTTATTTCCAACATACTGAAAGAACGTTTCGATTATACCGAATGGCAAAAGGAGTATTTTAAAGATGTTCGGTTAGATGATTTTCTGGAGAAAGCCGCACAGTACGATAAAGAACATCCTTTTATAAAAAAAACATAATAATTCAACCGCTATTTTCGTTTTTTTTGAGAGAACGAAACAGATGAAAATACAAATTATGGGAATTTTTTAATTTTGCTTCAATTATTTTCGCGTGTTTCGTTTTCTTAAAAATGTAACAACCACTTCCAGCCTCCTTTATAATTATGCAACGATTTTTAATTTTTTTATTTTGTTTCGGTGTTTGTTTTTCAATAACTTTTTCAATAACATTGACAACCGTGTCGGCAATCGAACTCGGTGATGCGGCAATGTTTGCGGTTCGGTTTGACAAGAACACCGGTAATTTAACGGAAATTCTGTATCGCGGTGAAATCGTTACGATTTCAGGCGGCAGTGATCAACGGTTCGATATTTTACAGGATTCCGATTGGATTTTCAGTAAAAGCAAACTTGAACTTGTCGGAATCGACAAAAAATCGCCTTCAACTGTTACTGTAATACAAAAAACCGGTGATTGGACGGTGGCGTTTCATTATTCTGTTGACGTTCCGGCGGCAACACTGAAACGGAATCTCGAATTAACGTACAATGGAAAAGAACCGGCAAAAATCAAATCTTTTTGGACATCATTGCCGATTTTTCCGTTCAAAAATGATGCGGAATTTTTTATTCCGGGTCAATATCCGCCGAAAAAATACACGCCGGATAATTTCGCTGAAAATACACGGCAAGGAAGTTGGAAAAATTCCGCCCCGCTCGTACTTCAACTCGATAAAACTAAAAGTTTGATTTTACTTTCCGACAATTTAGTTGATTACGCTGACCATCCGAATAGCGTTATTGAGCGGCGTAACGGCGGTGTTCAATTTAAGCAATCATTTGATATTAAAGGACATATTCAATCCGGTTCCGTACAAAAATTGGGCGATGCTTATGTTCAAATCGTTGATGGCAACAGCGAAACGGCGTTACTCAAAATTCACAATCTGAGACGGAAATTGGAACATGTTCCGCCCCAAGATCGACCGCAATGGTTTGAATCCGCAATTCTGTACTCTTTTCACCCAGGTGGAACAATCGGCAGTCAATGCCGTGATCTTGGCGGTTTCAAAAATTCAATGCCGCTGCTTGAACAAATTAAACGAATCGGTTGTAACGCTATTTGGCTGATGCCGCTTGAGGATAAATCTATTTATTGGCCTCGTAATTATTATCAATTTCAGGACGGTCTCGGTTCTTCACCTGAAAACGCGGCGGCAGAATATAAAGCGTTGGTCGATAAAGCGCACGAACTCGGTTTACACGTGTTACAAGATTCTGTCCCGCACGGCGGCGGCAATCCGAATGAACGTTCACAAAAACATCCCGAATGGCTTGTTCAGGAAGAAGACGGCTCAACGCTTTCCTATTGGGGCTTCGATTTCAATTATCCGTCGTGGATTGATTATATGGGCGAAGTTGCACGATATTATGTTAAAGAATATGGAATTGACGGTTATCGGGTTGATGCTTGCAGCGGAAGTAAAATACCAAATTGGAACAAAAATATTCCCTATTCCAGAGCATCTCATTCGCAATCGCAAGGCGGATTGAATATGTTGCGAAAAATCCGTCAATCAGTCAAGGAATTACAACCGGACGGCGGAATTCTTGCTGAAGTCAACACCGGAATTTGGGGTACGGTAAGCGACGCAACTTATGATTTCGATTTGTGTTACCATGTCCTTCACGATGCACGAAAACTCCCAGCCGATGAATTTGTAACACGTTTACGCCGTTGGCTTCACGAACAACAATATTCGGAAATCCCTGACATGTTACGGTTACGGCATGTTGAATCGCATGATTCGCTTCGCGCTCAACTTTGGTACGGTACGGAACCACATCGGCAATTGGTTGCGCTAACCGCGTTCATTCACGGAATTCCGCTCATTTATCACGAACAGGAAATCGGTAATTTTAATTCGTTTCAACAAATTTTTGAAATTCGAAAAGTGTTACCTGAATTAAACGGCGGCGATGCGGATTATCTTGCAGTTGACGCTCCGCCGTGTGTTTTTGCCGTGTTGCGAACCAAAGGAGACGACGCAAGTATTGCTGTTATCAATTTTAACGATACGAAAACATTTGACACTCCATTACGGTTGTCATGGGATAAATTGCCTGAAAATTTACGTGCGAAAAATCAACTTGAATATTTCAATGTCTATGATTGTGAAGCAAAAATCAAAACAATTGATAAAAAAGACGGAGAAATTCAAATTCCGTACAAAATTGATTTTTCAGTTGGACAGAATATACAGATTTTCGTTCTTCGTCAACAGGCGGAAGCAACAAAAAAAATTATTACTAAAACATGGGATATTATAGAAAAATATGACCCCAAGCCATTTTTGTACAGTCAATCTCCGCATCCGGTTGCTTCGCCGTCCATAGAGAAAATGGAAAACGGGCAACTTAAAATGACCGTATTTCATTGTGTTGCCTATATTGATTCTGAAACAGGTTTGTTGACCAAATTTGAAAAAAGCGGAAAGCCGTGGTTTGGTTCTGCCGAGTTGCTCCTTCCCGCCGGAATGATGGAAAAAGCGGAGAAGGCAAATATTGTACAAGAAAAAAATACACTGCTTGTCCGCCGTCAGTTCGGTACGGCAACTCTTGAAATGCACTATTGGCGGAAAGGTGATTCTATTCTCTTTGATAGCCGCTGGACCGGTGATGTTCCTAAAAATGCGGCGATATTGATTCCGATTATTAACGCAACACATTGGTCGGTTATTTCATCGGAAGGCGGATTAGGTGAACTTTACCAACCAAGACATTCTGTAACAGATGGAATTTTCGGTTCGATTTATTGGAGACCGCAAGGAACCAATGTTATTTTCGATTCGCTTTTAACACCGATTGAATTACCTTTGCCCGATACATTTTTACGCGGTGCTACGTTTTTTTCCAATAATCAGATTCCGATTCTGTTAGGTTTTCCCAAAGCCGCACCAACACGATTTCGTTTACTTGATCGGATATGTAATAAAAAAGAATTATCATTACTTTTTTCGTGGACGGATGAATCTGTTCCGAATTTGAAAAAAACAGCGGAATTATCACTCGAATGGGGAATGCAGAGGCCTCCGGTAAAACGAGAACTTCCGAAACTGCGTCCGACGATTGGCGGTTGGATTTATGAAAACGATTATTACAAATTGCGGTTGACACGAAGCGGAGCAATAATGTCGCTTGATAAAAAATCCGATACAAAAAATAATCAACAAATTATTTATCGAAGCGATATTTATACGGATTATGGTTATGGACAAAAGAAAATGCGTTACGGCGCAGAAAACGATGTCGAAGCGGGTTGCCGGATTGTTCAGGATGAGGACGGAAAAACGTTACGTTTACGATTCGAAGGGCAATTGCGAGGGCGGGGGCGTTTCGAATTGATGAAACAGCCGGTTGAATATTTTACAGAATACGCTTTTAATGAAAGTCCGGCGTTTGCCATGTCTTGCGGTGTCAAAACACATCGGGTTGCAACAGATTCCAAAGCGTTTTTGTCGTTGCTCCTGCCAATGCCTCAAGTCGAACAGTTCGCGTATTTTAGCCAAAATAACGACGAAAACCCGATTGCGGAAGGTTCAAACATCAATGCTCAAGGACGGAGTTTTCAGTCCAAAAATTTACAAAGTGATAAACAGAACAATAAATTGCCGGAACGTGTTGTTTTGAAAGATGCGGATAAAACGTTACTAGAATTAACCGGTTTACGCGGCGAAGCGTCCAATCTTTTTCTTGACCGTAAAAACTTTTTTATAACATTTGACGACGGCGATACTGATTCACTTCCGAATCGTTGGCGGTCGTTTGCGGCAACAATGACAGTTGCCAATGATGAAACAGTTAATAAAACGACAATTAGTGATGCGCCGTCAATCATCCGCTCCTCTGAATCTGAAACCGATACAATAACTGATACTGAACGGAACTCATTGATTACCGACGGAGGTTTTGAAACGTTTAACGGCAATGGTGATTTAATTTCACTTCGTACCGGCAATATGGTTATCGAAGGTAAACGTAACGATTCCGCATGGCAAATGCCGGAACATGGAACGATTGACCATAACAATATTCATAACGGTAATGCGGCTGCTTGTGTTGTCGGTGAAACGGGACAATATCGGTTGTTTACACAAGATATTTTTGTACAAAATATTCCGGTTGGTTCAAAATTAAAACTTTCCGCATGGGTGAAAGGCAATCATTTAATTAAAGGAACAGAATCATGGCATGTTGGTTGTGTCCGTTTTGCAGCGGTTGTTGACGGTAAAACGCAATATATTTCCGCACCGAATTTACTTGGAACATTCGACTGGCGGCAGGAAAGTGTTGAGTTTACTATACCGGAAAAATTACAAAAATTAACAGTTCAAGTTGGTTCCAACGGTGCTGCCGGAACCATCCTGATCGACGATGTAGAGGTTTCCGTTAAGCAATAAACGTATCAAACTACGTAATTTTCGATACAAAATGACAACACCGGCAGTAACTGTCTGTTTTGTATCCTTTCACTTGATTGGAGTATTTTGTCGAACAACGCGGGGCAAGCCCACGCCGTTAACTATTAACATTAATTAATGGGTTGAAAATAAAAGATTGAATGATGAGAGATGCCCTTGTGAAAAAACATTCCGGTTTCAGAACGATAAGGCGGGAAGACAACTAACGCCGTTAGACGTTTTACATGAGTTATGAATGATCAAAAAAACCGGATGGAAGACGCGATAACCTGTAGGTGACGGGCAATGTTTCCCCCAAACGCCAAACGTTCCCGTAATAGGACATGAGTGGAAAAAATTGTATAAATTGGGTAAACAGTATGATTATTGATAAAATTTATAAGATTTTTCTATTGAATACTCGATAGCGACTAAATGTTTATTTTTCAAGACGTTGAAAGATGAACAGTCGAAGTTTTCGTTAATCGGCATAAATTAATTTTTTTTTCCGCTTAACGAGTAAAAATGATGGTAATCTAATAGGAGTAAAGTGAGATGAAAAGACTTATCTTGTTGTGTGTTGTGATTATCACAACGATTATTGTGGTGCAATGTTTCTTGTCGGAGAGTAAGGCGGGTATTTTTACGGAATGCAGTCCTTGCGATGAAGCGATAAGCGATCCATGTGAGCCGATTTGTAGCGTCAAGAAATCAAATTGGTTTGTCAATGGTTATCTTGAAACGGGGTTTTGGGCGAATGAATATGGTCAAAAAAATGTGTACTCTCCGAAATTACCAGGTTATAGTCACAATAATGTTCAATATGGAAATGGAGTGGTTAATCAGATACCATTGGCTGGAGTGCCGACAATACCCAATCCGCTTCAAAATGTCAAAAACACCGGTGTACAGTTAAACCAATTGTATATTTCATTGGGTAAATCAGTTGATGGACGCAATGGTTGGGATTTGGGCGGAACGGTTGATTTTGTATTTGGAACAGATGCATTTGTGGTTCAGACTTTTGGTTTGGAACAAAGTACCGGTCATGGTCCTGATTCGTGGGGAACCGGCGATTATTATGCGGCTTTTGCGCAAGCCTATTTTGAAGCAGCGTACAAAAAATGGAATATTAAAGCCGGTAAATTTTATACTCCATTTGGTTCGCAATCCTTCAAGTCAACAGAGAGTTTTTTCTATTCCTTTGCGGACACAGACATTTTTGTTCCGACAACCGCCGGCGGCGCGTATGCAACTTATACTGTTAATAGTCATTGGTCGGTGTACGGCGGTTGGATTCAACCGGATATGATTGGCGAAAGCAGTGAAGTGAATGCTTTTTTGGGTGGAATAATCTGGCAACTGACAAAAAAATTGAATTTTCATTATGCTGTTGCGCTTGGTAAAGACCAAAGAGCCGTTCCCAATAGTCTGAACGTAAACGATATTAACTTTTTTGCTCAATCGTTGGTAGCAACTTATCAAATTAACAAAAAATGGAAGTATATTTTTGATTGGTCGTTATATAATGACAAAAACACATACCATGATTACGACCCAACTAACAATGGAGACGTATTGGATCGGAACATGCTTTACGGTATCAACAATGAGTTAATTTATCGGTTTAATACAAAGTGGGCGTTTGGGGTTCGTGCCGGTTGGGGACACATGGGGCGGAGTTATTATGATACGGATCCGGTACCTCCCTACAACGGATTTTTTTATCAAGTTGGAGGCGGTAACAAATATACATTCTCAATTGCCGCAAATTGGACTCCGACAAAATGGTTGACGGTCAAACCGGAACTGCGTTACGACAAGTATGAAAAAGGTTATAAGGATGGAAGTGAGTATCCGGGGGATCAGTTGCCCTGGGGACCTGCGGTATTTCCAATTAACGCTTTTGATCGTCAGTCAAAAGATGATCAACTTTCAGGAGGAATTTCGACTATTGTAAAATACTAGTAACTATTCAGTCGCGGTAAATGTTCCTTTTTCTGTCCCGTTAGGGACAACATATTGGTAGAAAACGATGTTGATGAAAAACGCTCGTCCCGTTAGGGACGAAATATTGGTAGAAAAACACCAAGCATAAATTTCGTAATATATCAGTGGAATTTTTCGGAGATTGAAGTTTATTTTTTACCACCCCTAGCCCCTCCGAAGGAGGGGAATAATTCCCCTCCTTCGGAGGGGCTAGGGGTGGTCATTC
>JAIROD010000883.1 GCA_031257725.1 Planctomycetaceae bacterium
CCGAAAACTTCGTCGTCTGCTCGTAACTATTCAGTCGTCAGCTTGGCTACATACATGTCGATATTTTTTAATCCTAATTCCGCCTACCCGCGTAATTTATAATGAGTTACGTTAAAAAAATGACTAATTTTCTCCAGAACGTCGGTTTAGTGAAGGGAGCGTCTGTATTATTGATGCAAAAAAATCAAAAGACAGACACCCCTTCGAGTCGCAGTCTATTTTAAACACGAAACACACTAAATTTCACGAAACACACAAAAATTATACAAAAAGAACAACAGAAATCTTTTTTGTATTTTTCTTGTTATTTCGTGTATTTCGTGTTAAAAAAGTTAAAACAAAATAGACAATTACTAAAGGGGTTGTTTAGTTGTAATAAATCAATCGCAAAATGTAAAAACCTCCAATCGAGTGAATAGATACAAAAATTAAACGAAATATTACCGATATTGATACTTGAAAAAAAATAATTATGATTAATGCCCGTAGTACAGAAGATAGAAAATGAAAACGGAGATATTATTAGAAATGAAGGTATAAAATACCGGCAGAGCGTTTGGGGTTGGTTGACGCAGAACGTTTGATAATGTTTATTTAATTTTACGTTGTTTTTAAAAACGACTATTTGTCCCTATTGTCCCAATTTATCCCTAACTGAAAATTTTAAGGATTTTAGAGAGAATAGAACTAAGGGGACAAATAATCAAAATCAAATTGGTGAGGTTCAGTAAATTGAGTGCGATTCCTTCCGGTATTAATCGGTTATTTCATTCGATTATTCCATTGACAACTTCAGGACGTTTGGCTCGTTGGGCTTACGAACTTGATCGAGTTAATGCATTGGAAAAGCGTATAAAAACACTTTCCGATTCGGAATTACGTAAAGAAAGTTTATCGCTTCGGTATCGGGCGCGAAGCGGAGAACCGTTTCGATTGTTGTTACCGGAGGCGTATGCGTTGGTTCGTGAGGCAGGAAGACGAACTATTGATATGCGCCATTTCGATGTTCAAATTCTTGGCGGAACGGCTATGTTTTACCGGTCAATTGTCGAGATGCAAACCGGAGAAGGTAAAACGCTCACCGCCACATTGCCAATGTACTTGAATGCTCTGATCGGTAAAGGAGCCTTGTTGGCAACAGTCAATGATTATCTTGCCAAACGTGATGCGGAATGGATGGAACCAATTTACAATGCACTTGGTATGAAGGTCGGAATTATCCAAACGGAAATGCAACAAGATCAACGCCGTGAAGCCTATCATTGTGATGTAACCTATGGTACGGCAAAAGAATTTGGATTTGATTTTCTTCGTGACCGGTTATTGCTTCGACGAATCCGTGAAGGGGAACACGATTTACTGGGGGCAATGCTTGACGGTGCCGTGCAGGAAAACGAAAAACCGGTACAACGTGAATCCTTTTTCGCGTTGATTGACGAAGCGGACAGTATTCTGATTGATGAAGCAAGTACGCCGTTAATTATTAGTGCGCTGCCGACAGAAGATGAAAAACGGGAAGTGGAATGTTACCGTTGGGCGGCAGAAGTTGCTTCGCAGTTTAAGGAAGACCTTGATTATGAATACGATCATGAGAAACGAAAAGTCGAATTGACAAGAGCCGGACGCATGAAAGCTCGACTCATTGATAAACCCGTCACGCTGGATGACACCGGACTTTATCATATCTACGAATTTGTGCAACGAGCAATTTTTGTTAAAAGGGAATATCAACGTGATGAGCAATATGTTGTGCGTAAGGGAGAAATCGTTATTGTGGATGAATTTACCGGTCGGCTTGGAGAAGGCAGGAAATGGCGTGACGGAATTCATCAGGCGGTTGAAGCAAAGGAAGGGGTCGAGGTTACAGTGGCAACCGGTCAGGCAGCACGGGTTACTGTGCAAGATTATTTTTTGCGTTTTGAAAATATTGCCGGAATGACGGGAACTGCCGCAGCATCAAAGGGGGAACTGCGAAAAATATATCGTTGCAAGGTGATTCCGGTTCCAACCAACCGTCCGCCTAAACGCGTTAAATTGCCGACTCGGATTTTTGCTACAGAAGCCGCTAAATGGAACGCAATTATTCAGGAAGTAATTGATCTTCATAAAACCGGACGACCAATTTTGATTGGAACACGGACTATCGATAAATCAATTATTCTGGCAGGGCTGCTTAAAAAAGCGGGAATTGAACACAATGTTCTCAACGCTTATCATATTGCGAAGGAAGCGGAAATTGTTGCGCGTGCCGGCGAATGGGGCAAGGTAACGGTTTCGACTAATATGGCCGGACGCGGTACGGATATCAAAATACCGGAAACAGTTAAAGAGATCGGCGGTCTGCATGTCATTTGCACGGAAATGCATGAATCGGCAAGAATTGATCGTCAATTGATCGGACGTTGTGGACGGCAAGGCGATCCGGGAACGTATCGGCAATATTTATCAATGGAAGATGAACTGTTGGAAAAAGCGTTCGGACCTAAAAAGGCAAAAAAGTACAAAAAACTGGGACAACGCAATCCTAATCGGAATTTCAACAGACGAATCGGTTTATTTCGCCGTGCGCAACGAAAAGTTGAAACAAAGAGTTTCCGCAACCGAAAAACAATGCTCTATTACGAAAAGGAACGCAAAAAAATCCAACGTTCTATGGGACAAGACCCCTATCTTGATACGCCAAATTAATTCGGCGTTAATAGTTAACGACAGGGGGTACCCCGTGTTGTTGGTTGACAATGGGGTTTACCCCGTGTTTGGGGCTTCCATCTAACAACGCGGGGCAAGCCCGCGCCGTTAACTTTCGGTAAATGCTGAATGATGGTAATATATCAGTGGAATTTTTCGGAGATTGAAGTTTATTTTTTACCACCCCT
>JAIROD010000060.1 GCA_031257725.1 Planctomycetaceae bacterium
TAACATACGTTTACGGCATATTGTTACAGCAAAAAAACTCCTTAAATTATCAAAATTCGCCCGTACAAAAATAAAAATCGCATTTTAAGAGTCAAATCATATCGTTTGTTTTTGTTCAAATATATTTTCAAATTCCATAACTTCTTATTATTAAATAAGTTAGCGCAATTAAATATGTAACATATCTTCAAAAACGTAAAATCAACAGGAACTAATTATGTTGTACGATTGATTTTTTATACATGACCTTTTATCTATAATAGAGTTGTTCTTCTTCTTATTATTCGTTTCTTGCGGAAATTACTGTTTGTCCAAGATTTTTAATATAAAAACGACACAATATTGTACCGATAATAATTAAACAAAATATAAGATCAACAGAAACGTGAGCGTTTGTTGTTTGGTGGTAACCGCAAGGGTTGTCCCAAAATCACAAACGCCCCTGCAATAAGACTGTACGCCGGTACAACACGGAACACAATCAAAACAATAGCAATAACAAGCCCTAAAATTGTCCCCCAAGCAGAGATTTCCATATTGTTATTTTTCAAAAGATAGGGTGAAACTGAAATTCGGATTATTGGGAGTATTTTCAAATTGTGGGAGTTTTGGCGAAGGAAAATAATTTGTAATTACTTGATTTGTAATATTTTCTTCACCCCTTCCGGGTGGAATCATTTTATTTACTGCTGGTTTTATTTACTGCTAAATTTGTTCTTTCCCCCCTACTTACATTTTTTGCGGTCAATGTTAAAATGATCCTTTACTTAACTATTTTTATCATATTATCATACACGATCAGTTTGTTTTACACTATAGTTGACGGAGATTTAGTGAGATTGCCTGATGATTTGATTGTTTATACGGATTACGATGTAAATTCAATAGTTTTTTTGATAAAATTTTAAAACTAGGGACCGGTAGCTCAGTTGGTTAGAGCGGGGGACTCATAATCCCTAGGTCGTGGGTTCAAGTCCTACCCGGTCTAGTTTTAGGTATTTTTACCGTAACTATTCAGTCGTGGTTGTTGGCGTATCGGACAATCCCTATTAATTCATTAATTAGACCTTTTCCCTAACCCTGTTTGCCGGTTATTCAAGAACTTGAATTTATTCACTTGTTTGCGGCACTAGCCCGAATAATTCATCATTGTACACATATTTCAGGGTAATCTGAAATTTTCTGTGCGTTCTAATTATTGTTCAAAAAACAGAAAAAACACACTGTTTTCGTCCATAAATTCATGTTTTCACAAGTTTTCGCCGTAATTCCTTGAAAATAAACATTTTACGAAAAACAAATAAAAAGTTTCAAAAAAGGCATGAAATATTCGGGCTAGCTTCGTTTCCAATTTTACTCCCCGTCCATCACCACATGCCCAATCTCTCATCGAGTGCCTGAATACCCCCAATTGGGTATTGCATTATTTTTGCCCAATAGTTAACGACGGGGGGTACCCGTGTTTGGGGGGCAAGTCTAACAACGCGGGGCAAGCCCACTCCGTTAACTTTTGATAAATTCTGAATTATGAGAGATTTCCCTATGTTCTTTTGAACATTTTATCGAGTTCTTCGCGAGAAAAGACAAGGATTGACGGGCGTCCATGTGGGCAATGGTGGGCGTTGGCTTCTTTTTCCGCTAACGCAATTAATCGGGAAATCGCCTCGGAACGGAGTTGGTCTCCGGCTTTGATCGCCGCCTTGCACGCCATACTGTGGAGCATCTCTTCAAGCATCTCCGTGCAATTCAATTTTTTTCCAGTCTCAAGAAGCGGCTCCAATAACGACGTTAAAATTTCCGGCGGAGGCGTTTTTGAAAGAATTGCCGGAAATGCGGTAATTAATATGGTCTCACCGCCAAACGGTTCCACTTCAAGTCCAAGCGTTTTGAAAAATTCGAGATGTTCCAAAACACACGCCAATTCCGTCGGCGATAAATCAACCGGAATAGGAACCAATAACCGTTGCGATTCGAGTTGACCTTCGCTCATTCTTTCTTTGAGACGTTCATAGAGAACACGTTCATGCAATGCGTGTTGGTCAATCAGAGCAACTCCCGTTATTGTCTCCATCACAAGATAACGATTGTGCATCTGGACAACAAGTCTTCGCTGCGGTGAATACGCAACCCGATCCGAAAAGAACCCCGACAAACCAGTCAAAGAAGAATCGTTTTCATCATTTTGGTTATTGTTTTGGTTATTGTTATTATTACGGCTATTATCGATTAGAGGAGTCGGCGGTGTTTTTTCTTGGTCAGTTTGTTCCGGCGGAGTTGGTCGATCGGGAATTGTGTGAAACGAAAGCGCCTTCCCGCCTAATATATTAGACAAACCATTCGCGGAACCGAATACCTCCGAATCAGACTTACCTGAATCGAACATATCTACCCCTGATTCGCCCAAATCAGGGGTATCAAAATCGGATACTTCAGAATCAGCCCCCCCGAAATTCGGTGAGGTCATAGAGTGAGCGGTTTTTCCCGATTCAGATTCGGCGTTAGTTTTATCACGGCGAAGTTGTTCGACCCACTCGTTCATACTTTTGCGGGTATTTTCGGTCATCGAACTGTTAAGAGCCGCACGCGGATCATTCGGGTCATACCGTATGACATTATTATGTGTATTGGGTTGCTGAAATGGTTGAACGGTTTCATCTGTCGGGAAGTTTTTTTCAGAGGAATCGGCGTGGAATTGGTTGCGTAAATCAGTGTTGAGGAACTTTTCACGAATGGCTCCCAGAAAATCCGCGTAAATACGGTTGGAATCGAGAAAACGAACTTCCATTTTTGTCGGATGAACATTCACATCGAACATCTCCGGCGACATCTCAATCTGCAAAAAAGCAATCGGAAAACGACCGCCCAATAAAATACCGCGATAGGCTTCACTCAATGCGTGTTGCAATGCCCGATCACGAATATAACGTTTGTTGAGAAAAAAGTATTGCATTCGGTTATTATTACGGCTTCGGCTGGGGTGCGACACAAATCCGGAAACACGAACAATCGCTTCAGCCCGACTTTCAACAAAAATCAAATCCCGCGCAACATCTTCACCGAATAATTGACGAATCCGATTCTGCGAGGTTGTTTCCGGCGGTAAATCATGAATAATACGACCATTATGTTTCAAAGTGAAATGAATTGCCGGATGCGGTAAAACCAACCGGATAAAAGTTTCCGTGATATGCCCTAATTCGGTGGTGATTGATTTCATATATTTTCGCCGAACCGGTGTATTGAAAAAAAGATTGCGGACTTCAATTTGCGAACCAACCGGTATTCCGCACGGTATAGAGTTCGTGCGTTCACCGCCGTTACAGTGAATTTCGGCACCTTCATTACTGTCCGGCGTTCGGCTTTTGATTGACATCTGACTAATTTCGGCAATCGATGCCAACGCCTCACCGCGAAAACCAAATGTTCCGATATGGAACAAATCATCGGACTCGGAGATTTTGCTGGTGGCGTGCGGCGACAGGGCAAGAACTAATTGGTCAGCGTCAATACCGCAACCGTTATCGACCACACGTAATAAATCGCTTCCGCCTTTGTCCACCGAAACATCAATGCGTGTCGAACCGGCGTCGATGGAGTTTTCGACCAATTCTTTGAGAACACTCGCCGGACGTTCAATCACTTCACCGGCGGCGATCTTGTTAATCATACTCTGGGAGAGCGTCCGAATTATACTCATCGTTTGAGCGTCCTGATTTTATTTCAGCGTGTTTTAAATGTCGATTAAACATTGACCGGCATGAAAATATTCCTAACTTTGCAGTGATTATTGGGAACCTCTCATCATTCCGCATTTACCGAAAGTGAACGGTGTGGGCTTGCCCCGCGTTGTTTGACTTAACTCTAAAACACGGGGTAACCCCCGTCGTTAACTATTGGGAACATCTAATAATTCCGCATTTACCGAAAGTTAACGGCGTGGGCTTGCCCCGCGTTGTTCGACTTAACCCTAAAACACGGGGTAAACCCCGTCGTTAACGATTAATTATTAGGAATTAAAAGATGAGTTGGGTCAATGAACTTTTAGTCGGCAACAGTGTTGGTCACATTGTTTTGGTATTTGCTTTTGTTATATCACTTGGTGTTGCGTTGGGGCGAATCAAGATAGGCGGTTTATCATTAGGGATGACTTTTGTGTTGTTTGTGGGAATTGCCGCGAGTCATTTTGGTATGCAATTTCCCGACTTATTGCATGTTGACCAGAGCGGCGGCAGACATTTTGTTGATCCTGACGTTTTGCATTTTGTGCGAGAGTTTGGGTTAATACTTTTTGTTTATGCGGTTGGGTTGCAGGTGGGACCCGGTTTTTTTGCTGCTTTTAAGTCCGGCGGATTGAAGTTGAATTTGTTGGCGGTTGCGATAGTTTTTTCTGCGGTATTGGTTACGGTTGTCATTCACTATATGACCGGAATTCCGATGCCGGTCATGGTTGGCATTCTTTCCGGTGCGATTACGAACACGCCCGGTTTGGGGGCGGCGCAACAAGCCTATACCGATATGGGAAATGATTCAAGTATTCTTGGAACAGCTTATGCGGTGTCCTATCCGTTGGGCGTGGTTGGTATTATTTTGTCGATTATTGCGGTTCGGATTCTGTTCGGAATAGATATTGACAAGGAAAATGAGCGTTTACGTGTTGCGCAGAAGGAAAAGCAGTCTCCTACGAAAGCGGACGGGGGCGAGAAACAAATTCCAATGAGTGATGAACCTCATTTGATCCCGATATTTGTCGGGATATTGTTAGGCGTTATTTTGGGCAGTATTCCGGTTTATATTCCGGGCGTACCGCAACCCGTAAAACTGGGCTTGGCCGGAGGACCTTTAGTTGTTGCCATCCTGATGGGCGCATGGGGAGCGAAAATTAAATTGCCGACTCCCATGACACACAGTGCGGTTTTGATGTTGCGTGAAGTGGGAATCGGTTTATTTTTAGCGTGTGTCGGTTTGGTTGCCGGAGAGAAATTTGTTGAGACGATTATCAACGGCGACGGTTTATTTTGGGTTGGTCTTGGCGTGATTATTACGTTGGTTCCGTTGTTGGTTGTGGGAACATTGGCTTATGCGGTGTTTAAGGTTGACTATTTTACGCTTATGGGAATGATTGCCGGAAGTACAACCGATCCGCCGGCATTGTCCTATTCGGTGGGAGCGGCAGGCAACGACAAACCGTCCATCGGATATGCAACCGTTTATCCGTTGGCGATGTTTTTAAGAATTATGACCGCACAATTACTAATCCTGCTTTTTGCATAAAACAACCGCAACGATTACACCAACGGTCTATTAGCATCCACGACTGAATAATTACGTTGTCAATTGCCGGAAAATAAACCAATTAACCGTAATATATCAGTGAAATATTTTTTTTTAACTATTCAGTCGTTTACTCCGAATGACCACCCCTAGCCCCTCCGAAGGAGGGGAATCATTCCCCTCCTTCGGAGGGGCAGGGGTGGTAAAA